>JAVHLI010000006.1:0-144387 GCA_031082185.1 bacterium
ATGCTGAGTACCAGGGGCAGCAGGCGAAGTTCGACTTTGGGGGCGAGATGATCGCTGGGAACATCCAGTCGGGAACGGCGCTCCGGCTCATCCGAGAGTGGGCGTCCCTCCGCCGGCTCGAGCTTGAGGCGAACTGGCAGAACATGAGGGCGGGCCGGCCTCTGGACCGGATTGCGCCCCTGGAGTGAGGCATCGTCATGGGTGATCTTCCATCGGTGGTACGTGCTGAGTACGGCGGCGGATATCGCATTCACCTCACGTTCAACGACGGCTTGGAGAAGACGATTGACTTTTGGCAGTGGCTTGAGGGTCCGGTCTTCGAGCCACTGAAGGCCCCGGACTATTTCCGAAGGTTCTTCATCGACGGGGGAACTGTCGTGTGGCCGAACGGAGCCGACATCGCGCCCGAGACGCTCTATGAACACCACGAATCTGGCGAAGCGGCCTAATTCAAGTTGAACTTAACCGCTGGCGCGGTAGGCACAGCCAGCGCTCTTTACGCTCTCTCGGTCGCATCCGCGAGTCCTCCTCCCAGGTCCCGCACTCCCCGCTGTCCTTCCGTCCGATCCATCTGCGGTAGCACAATCGCCTCCGGGGAACACCCATCGTGGGTGTTCGATGGGCAGGACACACCGACACCGGAGGTGGATCATGACGGCGCTACGGGTACAGATGGACAACGACATGCCCCTGCGGGGGATGGCGGACCGAACGCGGGAGAGCTACCTGGCCGCGGTGGCGCGGATGGCCAAGTTCTATCGGCGCTCCCCGGACCAGCTCACCGATCGGGAGGTCCAAGCCTATCTCGTCCACATGCTCCGGGAGGAGCAGCTCTCGTGGAGCACGTGCAACATTGCGGTCCAGGGCTTTCGGTTCTTCTACCACAAGACCCTGGGCCGGCCGGCGGCCAGCTTCACGATTCCGGGGCCGAAGCAGCCCCAGACGCTCCCCGCGATCCTGAGCGCCGACGAGGTGCGGCGCCTGATCGAGAGCACGGTCAATCGCAAGCAGCGGGCTGTCCTGGTCACCACGTACGCCGCGGGCCTGCGGGTCAGCGAGGTCGTGCGGCTGAAGCTCCGCGACATCGACTCGCAGCGGATGAGCCTGCGCGTGGAGCAGGGCAAGGGGGCCAAGGATCGCTACACGCTCCTGTCGGCTCGCCTGCTGGAGGAGATCCGCGCCTACTGGCGGGCGTATCGGCCAGCCCTGTGGCTCTTCCCGGCCCGCGGAGGGCAGCAGCCCATGGATCCGTCGACGGCCCAGAAGATCTACTACGCGGCGAAGGGGCGGGCGGGGATCACCAAGCAGGGCGGCATCCACGCCCTGCGCCATGCCTTCGCCACGCACCTCCTGGAGGCGGGCACCGACCTGCACACGATCCAGCGCCTCCTCGGCCACGGCCACATCGGCAGCACGATGCGGTACTTCCACCTGGCCCGGCGAACCCTCCTGGGGACGACCTCGCCGCTGGAGTGGCTCGACCTGTCCACGGTACCGCCACGGGCCTAGCCCGTGGGCCCGGCGCGTGATCCGCGCCGGATCGAGCTCGCCGACATCGTCCGGGCCCATGGAGCGGCGGTTCAGCAGGCGCAGCGCCTGACGCGGGGGCAGCACCGCGCCCTGCGGGCCATCGCGACCTGCCGGACCGCCGCGCTCGGGGGCCATACGGAAGGCTGCGATGTCTGCGGGGCGGTCCGGATCGCCTATAACTCCTGTCGCAACCGGCACTGCCCGAAGTGCCAGACCCTGGCCAAGGAGCGGTGGCTCGCGGCGCGGCGGGCCGAGCTGTTGCCGGTCGAGTACTTCCACGTCGTCTTCACCCTGCCGCACGCCCTGAACGCCCTCGCGCAGGGGAACCCCCGGGTGATCTACGCTCTCCTCTTCCGGGCCGCAGCGGACACGCTCGCCGCCTTCGGGCAGGATCCCAAGTACCTGGGGGGGCGAGCTGGGGCTGATTGCCATCCTCCACACCTGGGGGCAGGCTCTGGTCCAGCACCTCCACCTGCACTGCGTGGTCACCGGCGGCGCGTTGGCCCGCGACGGGGCGCGGTGGCTCCCGGCGAAGCGGGGGTTCCTCTTCCCGGTGCGCGCCCTGGCCGCGGTGTTCCGGGGCAAATACTTGGACCTCTTGCGCCGGGCGTTCGACCGCCGGGAGCTCACGTTCGCCGGCCGCGCGGCGGGCCTGGCCGACCCCAAGGCCTTCGGCGAGTTCCTCGCCGCGCTGCGCGAGCACGCGTGGGTGGTGTACGCCAAACCGCCGTTCGCCGGCCCCGCGCAGGTCCTGGAGTATCTCGGCCGATACACCCACCGCGTGGCCATTTCCAACGACCGCCTCGTCAGCCTGGAGGAAGGGGTCGTGCGCTTCCGCTGGAAAGACTACGCCCACGGCAACACGGTGAAGACCATGGCGCTCCCCTCCGAGGCGTTCCTGCACCGCTTCCTCCTCCACGTCGTCCCGGACGGCTTCGTGCGCATCCGCCACTTCGGGCTGTTGGCCAACCGGGGCCGCGCAGCCAAGCTCGCCCGGTGCCGGGCCCTCCTCGCCCTGCCGCCCGCAGCCCCGCCCGCAGCCCCCGAGTCCGCAGCGGCCCTCATCCTGCGGGTGAGTGGGGTGGACCTCACCCGCTGTCCCGTGTGCGCGCAGGGCCGGCTCCACCCCGTCGCCCGCTTCCGGCCGGGGGAGCACCCCGTGCCACCCCTGGACTCCTCGTGAGATGGCTGCCCCGCGGGTGCCGCCGCCCGTTCCGTCTCGCGCTGGCTTGCCGACCGCACCCGCCGCAGGGCGCCGGCGGGCACCTCTCTGCCGGGACGGGCCCGGCGTGCGCTCTGGCCGCCCCGGGCCTTCCCGCGCCCGTGGGCCGGTCGCCCCTCCCCCGCCCCCGGTGGGCCTCCCCCATCGCCCACAACAGGCTTCCCTCCAGGGGGCATCCGGGATAGAATTCCCATAGCCCGTGGGCCCGCGGTTCAGTTCAACCGGTCTTATCCGGCGTGCCCTCGGCTCGCCGGCGTATGCCCCTGCCCGCTGGGGCACGCCGGATAAGACCCTATTCGTTAGGCGTCATTTGTGGTGGAGGAGAGCGATGACATGAGGACTGAAACAACGACTCGTCCCCTGCGCGAACTGGTTCGCGGATTCCACAGTGGAGCGATCCTGCTTCCCCAATTCCAGCGGGACTTCGTCTGGAAGTCGGCCAAGATCCGCAATTTGCTGGACTCCCTGCTCAAGGGATTTCCGATCGGCGGATTCTACTTGTGGAGGCCCGCGGGCGGTACTCGCGACGCGAAGCCCAAAGCGCACGGCAAGCAGCGCATCGCAGCCGAGTTCGTTGGCTACCTAATCGACGGCCAGCAGCGGCTGACGAGCTTGGAAGCGGCATTCGGTTTCTACAGCGGTGAAGACAAGGATGGCGCCGAACTGCGCTGCTACCTCGATCTGAAAGCACCCGAAGTGGAGGGGGCGCGAGACACTCGACTCTTTGCCTCCTACGCGGGCAACAAGTCTGTCGCCCGACGCGTGGAGGGCGGCGATTTAGCGCTCATTGAGGTTTCTCGCTTGTTCGGAGGACCGGACCACGACCTGCGCAAGCAGACGGACGAGACTCTCCGACTGATCCCAGGCTGGAACGCGAAGCGCGTGGCTACGACGCTCGCGCGGTTCGACCGGGCTTGCGAGATGCTCAACCAACAGGTGCCATGCACCACGGTCTACGACGTGGGGGACAAGGAGGCAGTCGAAGTATTCAGCAGGCTAAACAAGGGCGGCAGCGCGCTCAGCCAAGGAGACGTGCGGGCCGCTGAGCTTGCGCGTGGACATGCCGTCGATGTCCTGACGAGCATGCGAGAGTTTGTCACTGGGGAGCGTCCGCAGCGACTTGGGTTCGGCTTCTCATTCGCCTTCCGCGCACTCGTCGTCTTCCACCGAGAGTCCGCACAATTCAGCAAGCTCAAACCCGATTGGATGGACGCGCCCGCGCAGCATGGTCGGTCGTTACGGGAGTCGTGGCGCGCGACCGAACGCGCAATCGACAAGTCGCTCTGCTTTGTCGATGAACGGATGGGGTGGTCGCGTCGCGCCTTGCTGCCGTCCGCGAACGCGGTCATCGTGCTGGCCGCGGCTTTGGACAAGGCGGAGTTCAAGCTAAGCGCGGACGCCGAGCAGTTGTATCGGCGCTGGCTCAGCCTAACCGCACTCCGCGGCGTGTTCCGGGGGTCGGTCGAAACCACTATCAACCGGTTCCATCGTGCGATCCGGGAATCCAAGCGGGAGCCTGCCACAGCGCTCATGGATGCGCTGAAGCGAG
Organism: bacterium; assembly: GCA_031082185.1. Lineage (NCBI taxonomy): Bacteria > bacterium. The sequence goes on from JAVHLI010000006.1 coordinate 4,302, forward strand.
ATGAAAAGCGCCGAATCCGTGCGGACGAACTCAACTCATTCGCGCAACCGTGGGGGCCCGCGACGCAAGTAATGCACGCATGGCTTGTCGGCAAAGAGGCCAAAGACTGGTTGAGCAGCGATCCGATGGATGCGCTGGCTCGCGCCGGGAATCTTGGTCTTCCTGGGGGTGACCTAACGGTCCACCACATCTTTGCTCGCCGGGTGTTGGCCGATGTCGTTGACAATCCCAACCACGCGAACAGTCCTGCGAACTACGCGCTGCTGAGCCGGTCGAGCAACTCGGAGTTTGGCGACAAACAGCCGGAGGAGGTTCTCAGCATGCTGACGCCGGACCAACGCAAGCTCGCCGCCGTCCAGTTCTTCGGCGATCCGGCAGGCGATAAACTAAAGCCCGGTCGGTACGAGGAGTTTCGCCAGTGGCGCGCCGAGCGGCTAGCAGAGTCGATCAATGACTGGTTGGGGATGGACTGATAAACGGAGAGCGAAAACCAGCATATTGGAGATAGCCGCGCCTAACTTTAGGTGGAACGGACGGGCCATAAGCGCCGTGCCATTGCTTTCCGTCGTGCTGGCCCGCCGTTCACCAAGACGTTAGGCAGCACAGCAGACGGCACCACACCTCCGAGGTCTCGACACGTGCCAACACACGAACATCGCGTTGCGAAAGCTCTCCTCGCCAATCGGGACAGTGACCTTACTTTCTGGGACTGGCTAGTCCCTGGCCAGCCCCTCTCCCGCAAGGACGCCAACAAGTTTCTCCTTGCCTGCATCCTCGACTACCAAGTCCGGGCCGAGACCGCGTGGGCCAATGCAAGAAGGCTTGCGGAGCAGATACTCGCCGATCCAGACGATCTCTGGGGGACGATCACATCCGGGTCCCTTGAGGAATGGAACTCCAGACGGCAGGAGTATTCCCTACACCGATTCCCCAAAGGTCACGAACGCGTGTTCACTATTGGAAAGAGGATAGTGGGTCAGTATGGTAGTGACGTACGAACTATCTGGGACAATCAGTCCATCGATGCAACCCTGTACCGCCTTAACGACCTGGGCGTCGGCGAGCAGATCTCCAGGATGGTTGTCGGGGCCCTCAACGACGTGGGCATTCTTCGCGGGAAAGGCGATGTCAAGGCGGACGTCCACGTTCGCCGAGTCCTCGGCCGTCTCCTCACAGGCACTGAGATCACCGCGGACCGAGCGCAAGAAGCGGTCGACGCAACTCGAAGGATGCATCCTGAAAACCCGTGGTCTCTTGATCGGCCGCTTTACCGGCTTGGGAAGAGCGTGTGCGTCGCCAGCCAGCCTCGCTGTCCTGACTGTCTCATGAAGGAACTATGTGCGTACCCGCAGAAGTCCCGCTAGCTCGCGAATCGTAGGCGATCTGTGTACTACCTAACGACTCGCTGGAGCCAGCCTCGCCAGCCACGGTTAGCGTTTGCGCGATACCAGTCCTGGGCTGTCCAGGTGGCTCAGCTCGAGGCCGGTAGGCGGCACCACATAGGTCTCGGTTCATCTAAACTGCTCGGAACTCGAGGACGCTCATATGAAAATGGAGTTGCGCCGCAGAGCACTCGACAAGCTGTATAAACGCCGGGATCGGATCGAGATGCCCGACTTTCAGCGTGAAGAGGTCTGGACGCTCGATCAGAAGCGCCTCCTCATCGACACGATTCTTAGGGGCTGGCATCTTCCGAAGTTCTACTTTCGCAAGGTGGACGAGTCGAGCTACGAGTGCGTCGACGGGCAGCAGCGGTTGAGCGCCGTTTGGGAGTTCTACGACAACAAGTTGCTCCTCGCAAACGACACGACAAAGGCTTTTGGCGGCCCGACGTACGCCAAGCTCAAACCGCAGCACTCCGATGACTTCGACGATTTCGAACTCGATATCGAAGAGCTCGAGGACACGAGCGACGAGGACCTTAAGGAACTATTTGTTCGCCTCCAACTCGGCACTCCCCTGACTACAGCCGAAAAGCTCAATGCAGTAAGCGGCGAGGCACGTGATTTCGCGCATTGGGTCGCTGATCAGGAGTTCTTCGGACGCCGCATCGGTGTTCGGGACACGCGCTACGCCCATTTCGACATTGCATCTAAGTGGCTTTTTGTTGAAGCCCGGGGCGTCCTGCCTCAAATGCGCTTTGCGCAGCTCAACAACTTCCTACGCGAGAACACCTCATTCAGCCGTGTTGGTGACACGGCGAAGCGGATGAAGGCTGTCCTTCAGTATCTGACCGCAGTCAAGCCAGATCAGGCGCAGTTCCTTCGTAACCGAGCGAGCGTATTATCCGTATGCATGTTAGCATCGGCGGTGGTTCGCGCGGGCGTGCCGAAGACGACCGCGCCCAAGTTCGGGGCCTTCCTTAAGCAGTTCTTTAGCGACCTGACTCGTGAGGTCGAAAAGGGTTCAAAGGCCACCAACGCGGACCTCCTCCGATACCAGGAGGCTATCAGCTATGGCTCGACTGGTGCCGACTCCATTCGAGAGCGCCTCGAAGTTCTAACCCGGAATCTCGCGGCCTTCGACCCCTTGTTCGCTCCTGTAATTCGAGCACAAGCGAAAGCGGGTGCGCCCGTGGCCGGCCTTGCGAGCGAGGTGTCGGATCTGGTGTACGTCGTCAACGAGAAGGCGGCCGCGGTGGGGGGCGTCGACACCTTTAAGATGACAACCCGATCGTCCAAGGCCCTTAAGGCGCTCGGTAAGGCCTGCCAGGGTGAAGGCGATTTCGGCGCGTTTGTAGACAATCTGTATTTCCTCGTCTATGAAGGGTCTGGTGACTGCAAACGTCTACCGAGCCCACCGCCGAACTTCTCGATGGACGTCAAGTTTCTTCGCACCCACTTGCGCCATGACCTCGATCATGGCAACGAAGCCGATGCGGCCAAGAAACGCAAACGAGCGGGGGCGGTTTTCGAGAAGTACACTGGTAAGGACGCTCTCGGAGAGTGCGGACCCGACGAGTTACTGGCGGCTCAGATCCGTCTCCTCAAGGGTTTGAAGGAGATGCTTGAGAACCTATAGGGCACATGCCGCCTAACCCCGCCATGCAACGGACTGTCGAAAGCGGCGCTTCGCTTGCTTTCTCCAGCCGCTGATGGCGAACGTTAGAGCGAACGCCACCAGTCGAGGGGGACTAGTGTCGGAAGAGGCAGACCACTCGGCCGAAGAGGCGGAACTCCAGGCAGCCATCGAGGCGGTGCTTGCCTCATCCAGCCGCAAGAAGTTGGTCATTGCCGGACCCGGTACCGGGAAAACGACACTGTTCAAGTGGCTGCTCGAGTTGTCCCCGGGAGGTCGTGACGAGCGAATCGTCCTCACCTTCATCAACACCCTGAAAGACGACCTCAAGGACGACCTCGGTGAGATGGCTCAGGTCTACACCCTGCACTCGTACTGTCTGGGCTTGCTCTATCGGCATCCTGCGCTCAGGGGACCGCTGTCGGAGGACTTCACGTGTCGCCCGGGGCTTGCAGGCCTGATCGCAGATGACTACAAGATCATCCATGGTGAGGACGCGCCCCGCTTCGTGGGCAAGATGCGCGCACTGGCTGATGACGACGACATGCGGTTCTACCTGGAGCGAGGGGTGTACTACGACGCCGCCGACTTCGATGACACGGTCTACAGAGCGTATCAGGGGCTCAAGGTCGGCCACGCCCCTGTCGATTCGTTTCAGCTCGTTCTGATTGACGAGTACCAGGATTTCAACGCCATGGAGGCAGGGGTGATCGATTCCCTGGCGGAGACTAGCCCGATTGTGATTGCCGGCGATGACGACCAGGCGTTGTACAGCCAGCTACGCGATGCGAGCTGGGATCACATCCGACTTCTGAACGACGCGGGCGACTACGAGGTTCACAAGCTTCCATTCTGCATGCGCTGTCCCAAGGTGGTGGTCGATGCCGTCAATGACATCATCACACGGGCCAATGAACTCGACCGGCTTGCTGGCCGCATCGACAAACCGTACAAGCACTTCCCGCCGGTGAAGGGCTCTGACAGCGCGAAGTACCCACTCATCGACGAAGTCGAGACAACGGTGCAGCGGCAGACCGCAAACTACATGGGACAATACATCGCTCAGGAAATCGGTCAGATTCCAGATGACGAGATCCAGGAGTCGCTCAACGGAGGCTACCCAACGGCGCTCGTGATCGTCGCCCAGCCCTACCGGGATCAGATAGTCCGGCACTTGGAGGATGCGGGGTATGAGGTGGACACGAAGCGCGACTCAGAAGGTAGGCTGACTCGTGAAACGGGTCTCGCGATTCTGAAGTCGAATGCCGAGTCCAACCTTGGATGGCGAATCATCCTTGCAGCCGACAGGCCCGCGTTTCTGGGCGACGCCGTCCGCGCGACGGCGGATAACCTGACGTTGCTCGCGGACTCAATTCCCGTCGACTATCGCAAGCACGTCCTTGCAGAAGCTGAAGCGAACGAGTTGCCTCAGCAAACGGAGGGGGCGGCGCCGCAGGGCGAGGGGGAGCTTCGGCCCAGCATCAAGGTCACCTCGTTCGAAGGGGCTAAAGGCCTCTCGGCCCAGCACGTGTACATGGTCGGGCTGCATGACGGCGAGTTGCCCCACGATCCCCAGTCGATCAAGGATCTCGAGATCTGCAAGTTCATCGTCGGACTGACTCGCACGCGCAAGAAGTGCACGCTGATTCACACCCGCAACTTCGCGGGCGGCTGGAAGGTCGCGTCTTGCTTCCTCGACTGGATTGACCCCACGCGCCTTGCGCATCTCAGGGTTGATGCTGACTACTGGAAGCAGCGAGCTGCAGATGACGCCCCAGGGCGAGGGGGCGTCGCTCTAACCCGGGGATCGAGCCGAATCGCTTCACTCGCGGCTCATCCCCAGAGACGGTTAGACGGCCCACCCGCTGACAGTGAAGCCAGCACACGCGTTCCTAAGGAGCCGAACCCGTGAACCATAGCGAGATCGTCAGCTTCATCTGGGGCGTCGCGGACCTGATCCGCGACACGTTCAAGCGCGGCAAGTACCAGGACGTCATCCTGCCGCTGACGGTCCTGCGGCGGCTCGACTGCGTGCTCGCGCCCACCAAGGCGAAGGTGCTGGAGACGCAGGCGAGGTTCAGAGGCAAGCTCGGGGATCCAGGAGGCCAGCTCCGCAAGGCCTCCGGCTTCGCCTTCTACAACACGTCCCGCTACGACTTCGAGAAGCTCCTCGCCGACGCCCCGCACGTGGCCACGAACCTGCGCAACTACATCGCGGGGTTCAGCCCGAACATGCGCGAGGTGCTGGAGAAGTTCGACTTCGACAACACCATCAGCAAGCTGGACGAGGCCGGGCTGCTGTTCCAGGTGCTCGAGCGCTTCAAGAACATCGACCTGCATCCCGATGGGATCGATAACCCAACCATGGGGACGATCTTCGAGGAGCTGATCCGCAAGTTCAACGAGGCGCTGGACGAGAATCCTGGCGAGCACTTTACGCCGCGCGACGTGGTGCACCTGATGGTAGACCTCATGCTCGCCGGCGACGAAACTGGCATCCGCAAGAAGGGCGCCGGCCGCTCCGTCTACGATCCCTGCTGCGGCTCGGGCGGGATGCTCATGATCACGAAGGAGCACATCACGGTCGGAGTTCGCCGGAACGGCGAGGTCATCCGGCCACCGATCAATCCGGAGGCCGACATCCACCTCTTTGGCCAGGAAGTGAACCCCGAGACGTGGGCGGTGTCGAAGTCGGATCTCTTCATGAAGGACCCGACCGGCCGGGACGCCGACAACATCGCGTTCGGTAGCACCCTGTCGAACGACCGCCAGACCGGCCGAGCGTTCGACTACCTGATCGCGAACCCGCCGTACGGCAAGGACTGGAAGCGCGACGAGGAGGCCGTGCGCGCCGAGCACGAGCGCGGCGCCGCCGGTCGGTTCGCCCCCGGGCTCCCGCGGATCAGCGACGGTCAGATCCTCTTCCTGCTCCACATGCTGGCGCATCGGAAGGAGTCCAAGGACGGCGGTTCGCGCGTGGCGATCATCATGAACGGCTCACCGCTCTTCACGGGCGATGCCCGGAGCGGCGAGAGCGAGATCCGTCGCTGGATCCTCGAGAACGACTGGCTCGAAGCGCTGATCGCGCTTCCCGAGCAGCTATTTTACAACACCGGCATCGCCACCTACGTCTGGGTGCTCACGAACCGCAAGGCCCCGGAACGCAAGGGCAAGGTCCAGCTCATCGACGCCACGTCGTTCTGGGTACCGATGCGCAAGAGCCTCGGGGACAAGCGCCGCGAGATTCCGCTGGAGAAGGCCGGCGAGATCCTCCACCTGCTGCGCGACTTCAAGGAGGGCGAACACGTCAAGATCTTCCCCACCACCCATTTCGGCTTCCGGAAGATCACTGTCGAGCGCCCGCTCAAGCTCAACTTCCAGGCGAGCCGCGAGCGCATCGCCCGGCTCGAAGAGGAGAAGGCCTTTCAGGGCCTCGCGCAATCGAAGAAGAAGGGCGCCGCGGGCGCCAAGGAGCAGGCCGAAGGCCGGGCCCAGCAGGAGGCGATCCGCAGGCTCCTGCGGACTCTGCCCGGCACCCTCTTCAAGGACCGGGACGAGTTCGAGAGCGTGCTCGACGCCGCCGCCAAGAAGAGCGGCCTCAAGCTGCCGGCCCCGGCCAGGAAGGCGGTCCTCTCCGCCCTCTCCGACCGCGACGAGACCGCCGCCATCTGCCGCGACAAAGATGGCAATCCCGAGCCCGACCCCGAGCTGCGCGACACCGAGAGCGTCCCGCTTTCCGAGAGCGTCGAGGCCTTCTTCGAGCGCGAGGTGAAGCCCCACGTCCCCGACGCCTGGATCGATACTTCCAAGCGCGACGAGAAGGACAGTCAGGTGGGCGTCGTCGGTTACGAGATCAACTTCAACCGCTACTTCTACAAGTACACGCCGCCGCGCCCGCTCGAGGAGATTGAGGCCGACATCCGTGCCGCCGAGAAGGACATCGTGCGGATGCTGGCGGAGGTGACGGGTGGGACGTAACCCGCCCGTAACAAAACGTCGGGGATTGCGCACATATACCGACGTTATGTATGCTGTTCGTTGAGATGGCTTCCTCCCCAGACCACCAGATCCTCGCCCTTGTCAAGCGGCTGGGCGTTGTGCGTCCGGCGGACTTCGAGGCCCGCGGCATCCCGCGAGCGCGACTTTACCAGCTCGTCGCGGAGGGCCTCCTGGAGCGCCGGGCCCGCGGAGTCTACGTCGCCAGCGATCATCCCTACACGGCCGAGCATGCGCTGGCGCAGGTCGCGAAGCGCGTCCCGAACGGGGTGGTCTGCCTGCTGACGGCGCTGCGCTTCCACGAGCTCACGACCCAGATCCCCCCCGAGGTCTGGATCGCCCTCCCCGAGAAGGCCCGGCGCCCGCGGCTCGACGATCCGCGCCTGCGCGTCACCCGCTTCTCCGGGGCGGCGCTCACCGCGGGGATTGAGACGCACAGGATCGAGGGCGTCGACGTTCGTATCTACTCGGCCTCCAAGACGGTGGCGGACTGCTTCAAGTACCGCAACAAGATCGGCATCGACGTGGCGGTCGAAGCGCTCAAGGATTTCACCCACCGTCATCGCGGCGGCGCCGGGGATCTCGCCCGATTCGCCAGGATCTGCCGGGTGAGCCGGGTGATGCGGCCCTATCTGGACGCGGTCTCGTGAGCCCCAAGCAGACTCGCAACCTTCCCGCTTCCGTTCTGGCCCGCCTTCTGGAACGAGCCAGGCGAACGGGCGACGACTATCAGGTGCTTCTCACCGCCTTTGTCTGCGAGCGGTTTCTCTACCGGCTCGGGGTCTCGAGCGTCCGCAGCCGCTTCGTGCTCAAAGGGGCGATGCTCCTGCGCGTGTGGTCCGACCAGCCCTATCGAGCGACGCGGGACCTCGACCTGCTGCGGCAAGGGGATGGCTCTACGGAGGCGATCCGGGCGGATGTCGAGGCAGTGTGCGCGACCGAAGTCGAACCGGACGGACTCGCCTTTGAGCCCGCCTCGCTCCGACTCGAGGCAATTCGCCCCGAGGACGAGTACGCCGGGACGCGCGTCACGCTGCTCGCCCGGTGTGGCAGCGCCCGGGTGACGCTCCAGATCGATCTCGGCGTCGGGGACCCTGTCTGGCCTCCGCCACGGTCGCTTGCGTATCCATCGCTGCTGGATTTCCCGGCGCCCGAGGTGCTCGCCTATGCGCCGGAGTCCGTGATCGCCGAGAAACTGGAAGCGATCGTCGTCCTCGGAGACCGCAACAGCCGCATCAAGGACTTCTTCGACATCCGTCATCTGGCGAGCCGATTCGAGTTCGACGGAGCGACTCTCGCGGACTCCATCCGCAGGACATTCGAGAGGCGGCGGACGCCCATTCCGAAGGAGGAGCCGCTCGGGCTGACCGCAGCGTACTGGGAGGACCCCGTCCGCGCTCCACACATCCGCGCCTTCGCGCGGCGGGCGGGTCTCGAGGTCGGACCGGAGGCGGGTGGGGAGATCCTGAACGTGCTCAGGCCGTTCCTCCTTCCGATCTTGGACGACCTCCGGCGCGGCGATCCGACCACAGGGACATGGGCACCGGGAGGGCCGTGGCGATGACCTCGCATCATGCGCCGGAGAGCGACCCCCGGCGGTTCAAGCCGTATCCGGCGTACAAGGACTCGGGCATCGAATGGGTGTGGGAGATTCCGGCGCATCGGAATATGATCGGCCTCGACGTGGCCGCCGAAGCCCTGCGCGAGGTACTGCGCTCGCGCCTGGCCAGCGTGGATGAGATCCTGCGCACCGCGGGAGGTTTGCCGTGCCCGCACGGTGATCCGACCGTACCTGGAGGCGATGGCGCCATGACTACCGCAGGCGAGGAGGTAGGAACCATGGCTCATGAAGACACACTGGGGGTCCTGCGGGAAAACAGGGACCTCCTCAACGACTTCTCCGTGGCGGCGCTCTACGTCTTCGGCTCGGCAGTACGGGGCGAAGAGCATTCTGACAGCGATGTGGATATCCTGGTCGAGTTTGCCCCGGGGGCGCGCGTGGGCGTCTTTGCCTTTGCTCGTCTGCAGCGCCGCCTTTCGGAGCTACTTGGCCGGCGTGTGGATCTCGTGACGCGCGATGCGTTGCATCCAGCACTCCGCCAGACGATCCTCAGCGAGGCGGTTCGTGCAGCCTAGAAGCTGGCGATTTCGCATCCAGTACATCCTCGATGCGGTGGCGTCGGTTCGCAACTATACCTCTGGGATGAGCTTCGACCTTGTATCTCAGCCCGGCGAGGAGTGAAGCGATGAACCGCGCTGCACCTGCGATCTCCATCGCCGCCGCCCAGCGCCGCTTCAAGCCCTACCCGGCATACAAGGACTCCGGAGTCGAGTGGCTGGGGGAGATTCCGGCGCATTGGGAAGTAGGACGCCTGAAGTACCTGGCGTCGCTCAACGAGGAAGCACTTCCAGAGAACACCGACCCTGATTTCGATATGGTGTACGTCGACATCAGCAGTGTCGACAGTACTCGCGGCATCCTCGGCAAGGAGCCTCTAATCTTCGCGAAAGCGCCTTCGCGGGCAAGAAGGATGGTCCGCGCTGGCGATGTTATCGTCTCGACCGTTCGTACGTACCTGCGCGCCATCGCCCCAATCGTCGAGCCCGAGTCGAACCTCGTGGTATCGACTGGTTTCGCAGTGGTGAGACCACGACGCGGCTTGGAAACGACCTTCGCCGCCTACGCGCTTAGAGCGCCGTATTTCGTTGACCGGGTCGTGGCTCATTCGGTTGGTGTCAGCTACCCCGCCATCAACGAGAGCGAGATGGGGACGTTTCGGTTGGCGGTGCCACCCATCCCCGAGCAACGCGCCATCGCCGCCTTCCTCGACCGGGAGACGGCGAGGATCGATGCGCTGGTGGCGAAGAAGGAGCGGCTGATCGAGCTGCTCCAGGAGAAGCGCACCGCCCTCATCACCAGGGCCGTCACCAAGGGCCTCGACCCGAACGTCCCCATGAAGGACTCCGACGTCGAGTGGCTGGGGGAGATTCCGGCGCATTGGACAACAAGGAAGTTCGCCTGGCTGATTACATCCTCGAACGCCGGTGAGGTGATCGATCGCAGCTACTGGCACGATGGCGGTGAGCTGCTCTATTCCTGCCAACGCAATCCCATGCGCTCGACATTTGATCGCTTCCCGGTGAACCGCCGTACCGAACCGGGTGACCTGCTGGTGACGAGGAACGGGACGCCGTACGTTCACCTGCCCGAGCCAGGTTCGATCTACACGAACGTAGTGCAGCGAGTGAAGCTCGCTCCAGAACTCGCGACAGGGTACGCGTTGCTCATGCTTTCACAGGCAGCGCAGTCGCTGATCGGATTTGGCGACATCATCGAGAGTTTCAACATGTCCACGTGGCGTTCACTCGTATTGCCTGTACCCTCGCTAGCAACGCAATCGCAGATTCAGTCATACGTTAAGCAAGAAACACCGAGGATCGATGCCCTTGTGGCCAAGGTCCGCGCCGCCCTCGACCGCCTCAAGGAGCTCCGCACCGCCCTCATCTCCGCCGCCGTCACCGGCAAGATCGACGTCCGGGAGCACGCCGCATGAGCTTTGCCCCCCGCTTCACCATCTCGCACCCGATCACCGCGGCGCTGACGCGGATCGAACGGGCGCGCGGGTTCCTCGAGGCGGCCAAGCTCTCGGAGGAGTGGATTCGCCGGATGGGCGAGCGGGCGCTCGTCCTCGAGGCGCACCACACAACGCATATCGAGGGGACGCGGCTCACGCTCGAGCAGGCCGAGCGCCTGTGGGCCGGCGAGCGGGTTCCGGAGGCCGACCCGGACGACGTCCGGGAGCTTCTCAACTACCGCGGAGCCTTCGAATTCGTGTCGCAGTATCTCGGCAGCGGCGGGCCGATCAGCGAGGGGCTCATCCGCGAGATCCACAAGCGGCTCGTCGAGGGCGTGCGCGGAGGCGCGGCCGCCCCGGGCGAGTACCGCCGCGTGCAGAACTACGTCGTCAACTCGGCCACGAAGGAGGTCGTCTACACGCCGCCTCCGGCCCACGACGTGCCGATCCTCATGCAGGAGCTCGTGGCGTGGCTGAACGAGGAGCGGGAAGTGCATCCCGTGCTCGCAAGCGGCGTCGCCCAGTTCCAGCTCGCCCACATCCACCCGTTCCTGGACGGCAACGGCCGCGCCTCGCGCCTGCTCTCGACGCTCTGCCTCTACCGGGCGGGCTACGACTTCAAGCGGCTCTTCACGATCAGCGAGTACTACGACCGCGACCGGCCGGCCTTCTACCGGGCCATCCAGAGCGTGCGCGAGCGGGACATGGACCTGACCGGGTGGCTCGAGTACTTCACCGAGGGGCTCGCCACCCAGCTCAGCGAGGTGCAGGCGCGCGGCGAGCGGGCCATCCGAGGGGATGTGCTGGCGCGCGAGCACGGCCTCTCGGAGCGGCAGGCGCTCGCCCTCGGCCACGTGCTCGAACACGGCCGGCTCACGATCCAGGAGTACCAGGCCCTCTGCCCCAGGGCGAACCGGCGGACGCTCCAGCGGGACCTCAAAGCGATGGTGGGCAAGGGTTTGCTCGCGGAGCGGGGCACGGGACCGACGGACCCAACTCGACACTACCGGCTCGCGGAGGCGATCCTGGGACCGGGGAAGAAGCTGTGACAAGCTGTGACAGCGAGCTGTGACACGCTGCGACAGGGGGCTGTGACGCCTGCTCGCGGAATCCTGCCGGACTGGAGGCCACGACGATGACCGGGCGCGTGTCCGAGCGCAGCTTCGAGGAAGCCATCGAGTGCGGGCTGCTCCAGCACGGCCCCGACGCCTGCGCCGGCGACGCGAGCGCCGTGCGCGAAACGGCGGCGCCCTACGGCGACACCGTGCCGGGCGGCTACCGGAAGCGCTCGCCCGAAGACTACGACCGGGCGCTCTGCCTCATCCCGCGCGACGTGGTGGACTTCATCCTCGCCACGCAGCCCAAGGAGTGGGGAAAGCTCAAGCAGCACCACGGCGCGGCGGTGACGGAGCAGTTCCTGAAGCGCCTCGCGGGCGAGATCGAGCGGCGCGGCGCGCTCGACGTGCTCCGCCAGGGCATCAAGGACTCGGGCTGCAAGTTCCGGCTGGCCTATTTCCGGCCTGCGAGCGGGCTCAACGAGGAGACCCGGCGCCTCCACGCGGCGAACCTCTTCGCCGTGGTGCGCCAGATCCGCTACAGCGAGAAGAACGATAAGAACCTCGACCTCGCGCTTTTCCTGAACGGCATCCCGATCTTCACGGCCGAGTTGAAGAACCCGCTGACCGGACAGGATGTCGAGGATGCGATTCGGCAGTACAAGACCGACCGCGACCCGCGTGAGCCGTTCTTCGCTTACGGTCGCTGCCTCGCGCACTTCGCGGTGGACCCGGACCTGGTCTATGTCACGACCCATCTCGCGGGGCCGAACACGCGTTTTCTGCCCTTCAACCAGGGGAAGTTCGGTGGAGCCGGGAACCCGCCGGTGCCTCCCACCCGGAGCGGCTACGCTACCGCCTACCTGTGGGAGGAGGCCTGGGCCCGCGACAGCGTGCTCGACCTCATCCGCCAGTTCATCCACGAGGTGGAGGAGGAGGACGAGAAGGGGCGCAAGACCGGCAAGCGCTTCCTGATCTTCCCGCGCTACCAGCAGCTCGATGCCGTCCGCCGGCTGGTGACGCACGCACGCGCGCACGGGACGGGCCAGCGATACCTGATCCAGCACTCGGCGGGGAGCGGGAAGAGCTTCACGATCGCCTGGCTCGCCCACCAGCTCGCCACTCTCCACGACGCGGGCGACCGGCGGGTGTTCGACTCGATAGTGGTGATCACCGACCGGCGCGTGCTCGACCGGCAGCTCCAGACCACCATGCGCCAGTTCGAGCAGACGCTCGGCGTGGTCGAGAACATCGACACCACCTCGCGCCAGCTCAAGGAGGCCCTCGAGTCGGGGAAGACGATCATCGTCACCACGCTGCAGAAGTTTCCGGTGATCGCCAAGGAGATCGGCGAACTCCCGGGACATCGCTTCGCCGTGATCGTGGACGAGGCGCACTCCTCGCAGTCCGGCGAGAGCACGAAGAGCCTCAAGTCGGTACTGGCCGCGGGGAGCTTGGAGGAGGCCGAGCGGGAGGAGGCGGGGGCGGAGACCCCCGAGGAGGAGCTGGAGAGCACGATCCTGGCCGAGATGGAGAAGCGCGGGCGGCTGCCCAACCTCTCGATGTTCGCCTTCACCGCCACGCCCAAGCCCAAGACGCTGGAGCTCTTCGGGACGCCGCGCGCGGACGGGAAGTTCGAGGCCTTCCACCTCTACCGCATGCGCCAGGCGATCGAGGAGGGGTTCATCCTCGACGTCCTCGCCAACTACACCACCTACAAGGCGTACTGGCGGCTGCTCAAGACGATCGAGGACGACCCGCGCTACGACAAGAGCAAGGCCGAGTACCTGCTCAAATTGTTCGTCGAGCTCCACCCGCACGCAATCCAGGAGAAGCTGCGGATCATGGTGGAGCATTTCGCCGCGCAGGCGCAGAACGAGATCGGAGGCAAGGCCAAGGCGATGATCGTGACCCGGTCGCGCCGCCATGCCGTGCGCTACAAGCTGGCGGTGGACCGCTATCTGAAGGAGAAGGGCTATCCGTTCAAGGCGCTCGTCGCCTTCTCGGGGAGCGTCCAGGATGGAGGCGAGTCCTACACCGAGGCGGGGATGAACTCTGCTGGGAAGAAGGAGAGAATCGGCGAACGCCAGACGGCCAAGGAATTCGAGAAGCCGGAGTACCGGTTCCTCATCGTGGCCAACAAGTTCCAGACCGGGTTCGACCAGCCGCTGCTGCACACGATGTACGTGGACAAGAAGCTCGGCGGCGTGAACGCGGTGCAAACCCTGTCGCGCCTCAACCGCATTCATGACGATCCCAAGAAGCGCGGCACGATAGTGCTCGACTTCGCCAACGAGGCCGACGAGATCCGGGTGGCCTTCGAGCCATACTACGAGACGACGCTACTTTCCGAGGCGACCGATCCGAACCTGCTCTACGAGATCCAGAGCCGGCTCCTGGCCTTTCCCGTCTACACCGAGGCCGACGTGAACGGCTTCGCGAGGGTCTACTTCGACCGCAAGGCCACCCAGGACCAGCTCTACGCGGCCCTCGCCCCGGTGGTGGACCACTTCCGCGAGCTGTCCGAAGGGGAGCAGCACGACTTTCGCGGGCAGCTCACCGACTACGTGCGCCTCTATGCGTTCCTGGCGCAAGTGCTGACCTTTACCGACGCGGACCTCGAGAAGCTCTACGTCTTCGCGCGCCACCTGCGGCGGCTGCTTCCCGCGGACCGGGCCGAGCTGCCCCGCGAGGTGCAGCAGAACATCGACATGGAGTCCTACCGCATCCAGCAGACTGGGAGCGGCAAGATCGCGCTCGAACGCAAGACCGGCCTGCTCGACCCTGTGGGCACGAAGGGCCCTCACGGGACGGCCCCGGAGCAGATTGAGCTCCTCTCCCGGATCATCGCCGAGCTGAACGAGCGCTTCGGGCTCAACCTCGGGCCCGAGCACCGCGTCACCCTCGGCCAGATGATGGACAGGCTCGACGCCGACGCGGCCCTCGACGCCAGCGCCCGGGTCAACACGCGCGAGAACGTGCGCCTCACCTTCGACCAGAAGGTTGAGCACGTGATCCAGGAGATCGTCGACTCGAACTTCGACCTCTACAAGCGCATCACCGACGACCGGGCGTTCGGCGAGGCGATCAAGAACTTCCTATTTGACCAGTACCTGCGCGCGCATCGCCAGGCCGAGGAGCTGATCAAGCGGGGCGAGTCGAAGACGCTGGAGTTCAAGGCCACGCTGCGCTGGAACCTCCGCGAGGATCGGCAGGACGACGAGACCATCACGCGCGCCGTCCTCAAGACCATCGCCGCGTTCCTCAACACCGAGGGCGGCGACCTCCTGATCGGCGTCGCGGACGGCGGATCCATCGTCGGCATCGAGATAGATCGCCTCGAGACCGACGACCAGTTCATGCGTCATCTTGCCCAGGTGGTCCGCAACGGCCTCGGCGACCGGGCGAGCACCTGCATCGACCAGAAGACCCAGATTGTTCAGGGGAAGACCGTTTGTCTCGCGAGCTGCCAGCGCAGTCCCGAGCCGGTGTTTCTCAAGTGGAAGGGGATGGAAACGAGCCCGGACGGTGACTTCTACGTCCGCAGCGGTCCGGGGAGCGTGCGGCTGACTCCGGAGAGCGCTGCGGAGTTCATCCGGACTAGGTTTCCCGCTGTTCCGAAGCCGCCTGGTGCATGATGAGGAGAGGCTGCCGGTGGCATCATCGATCGCTGACGAGCTGAAACGTATTTTCAACTTCGCGCAAGGCGTTGGGCGGCAGAATAGGTGATCAGTGTTTGCACTACGATTCGATAAGTCAGCCATTCCCGCGCTGGCGTCTCGGTTCCCTGCCGAGGGCGACGAGGTAGTCGAGCGCGAGGTGCAACCCCGAGTCTGGCGGAGGAGCTTCTATTCCCGCTCAGACTTCCTCGCTGTCTGCCGCTGGAAAAGTCCTCGCATCGTTCATCAGTGCACGACGAACACCGATGAGTTCATTGAGTCAGTTACGCGAACCGCTCTTTCCACCGAGGACGAGCGGTTACGCATCGAGGTATTGACGCTCCTCAACGGCGTTGCCTGGCCGACGGCGTCGGTACTCCTGCACTTCGGCACAAGAGATGTCTATCCCATCCTCGATTTTCGTGCTCTGTGGTCGCTCGGCATTTCGAAGCCGCCCACCTATGATCACAGGCTTTGGTCGGCATACACTTTGTACTGTCGCGCACTCGCGCGAGAAGTTGGGGCGTCAATGCGTGTGCTTGATCGAGCGCTATGGCAGTACTCGCGAGACAATCAGCGCGGCCCAACCACCCGTTTAACCCCGACGCGCTCAAGAGCGGCGCGCGCGGGTTAACGGCACGTTAGGCCGCATCCTTGGGTATTCCCGTGGATGCGCGCTACTGAACAGGGGAGGTCTTGCGAATGTCCGCTTCGAGGGTCTTGGGATACGCAACGAGAGCGGTGGGACAGCCGCTCGAGCCATTCACCTACGAGCCACCCAAACTGGGGGAGCATGATGTCCGCGTCTCGGTCACCCACTGCGGTGTGTGCCATACCGACATCCACGCCATCGACGATTACTACGGGATAACCACCTTTCCCTTTGTCCCCGGTCACGAGATCGTCGGGTACGTGTCGGCTGTGGGCCGCGCGGCATCCGGCCTGAAGGAAGGGGACCGGGTCGGCATCGGGTGGCAGGGCCGTTCTTGCATGCAATGTGAGTGGTGCTTGCAGGGCGAAGAACACCTCTGCCGAGACATTGTCCCATCGGGAACGTGGGTCCCCTATGGCGGTTTCTCGTCCTCTGTCCTTGTGGATAGCCGCTTCGCCTACCCGCTGCCTGACGCCATGCCCTCCGCGGTGGCCGCGGTGCTCATGTGCGCCGGGATCACGGTTTACTCCCCGCTCCGATCGTACGCCGCCCAACCCGCGCAGAGAATCGGCATCATCGGCGTGGGGGGGCTGGGCCATCTCGCATTACAGCTTGCCCGCGCCCTTGGCTACGAAGTCACCGCCATTTCCTCCTCTCCAGAGAAGAAGGAGCAGGCGCTTGCCTTCGGCGCAGACCACTTCATCGTTTCGGACGACCAGACCGGCTTGCGCCAGGCTCTGTTCGGCTTCGACCTGCTGCTATGCACCGCCCACGGCAAGATCAACTGGGAGGCGCTG
This sequence comes from bacterium, assembly GCA_031082185.1. NCBI lineage: Bacteria > bacterium. Next base: position 21,054 of record JAVHLI010000006.1, read on the forward strand.
CTGAACACCTTGAAGAAAAACGGGAGGCTGGTCCTTCTCGGCTTCCCAGACGTGGCGCTCAATTCGACCGACCTCGTGGCGCACCAGCTGTCGATCACCGGGTCCTTTATCGGCAATCGGGCCACGATGCGGGAGATGCTCTCCTTCGCGCAGGTGCATGGCATCACACCCGCGGTCGAACTGATGCCCATGTCGCAGGTAAACGAGGCAATTCGGAGGGTAAGCGAGAACAAGGCACGCTACCGAATCGTCCTGGTCAACGACACGGCCAGCACAGGAGCCTAGACAGGCTGAATCGTGTGCCGCTTGCGATCAGTATGGCAGCCCCTGATGCTGCCTAACACTTATGAGGCCTCCACGCGTCAAGAGGTAGGGAAGTCCTTCCGGCGGGGCCGAAGACGCCGCTGAGATGTGTCGTCCGTGCCGCGAGATCAGCCCTGCCGTACTGGTTTCACGGTTCCGGTGCCAGGCGGTGCCTGCACCAAACACTCATCGAGGTTCACAGCTTCCTCTCTGTGAAAGCCGGAGGGAGCTGGCGGAGGTTCTCCCCGCGACCAAGAAATCCATCGGCACCCTCATGCCGGCCCAGTCAAGCGTCGGGCTGAGCGCGGAGCGCTCTCCAGTTAGTCGCCGGGCTCGGGCCACGGCGATATCCGCGCGGTACGGAGCGACGAGCTGGAGGACCTCCTCCGGGCTGGCTCTGAGGTTCTGGTGGACCTGGACGTCTCCCGCCTGGTCGAGGACACAGATGTACAGGGATCGGGCGTGGAGATCGACTCCGCAGTAGTACAGGTGCTGTTGGGTGTAGAATCTCATCGATGAGTAACAACGGCATGCAGCAGGCGGCGCCCCGCGCCGCCGCTGATGCTGAGCGTTGGATTGCAGCATGGCCCCTCCTGGGGGTACGCTGAGTCGTGGGAGGAAGCCCAATGAAACTACGCGTGGTTCTAGAGCCGAGTGACGAGGGCGGATTCACGGCGATCGTACCCGCCCTTCCTGGGTGCATTAGTGAGGGGGGCACGCGCGCAGAGGCGCTTGCCAACATCGAAGAAGCCATTCGGCTGTATCTCGAACCCGCCGCCGATGCAGCCCTTTCACCGGGCGCCGAGGTCGTTGAGATCGCAGTATGACGAAGGTCCCGAGCCTGAACTACGATCAGGTGGTTCAGGCACTTCGTCGGGACGGCTGGGGCGTCGTACGCCAGCGCGGCACCCGCATTGGGCTCCAGAAGCACACGGCCGACGAGATGCTCAAGCTCGTGGTGCCAGCCCACCGCCCAATCAAGAGGTCCACGCTTTCGCACATTCTGAAACACGCACGGCTCACGGTCGAGCAGTTCGAACGATTGCTGTGAGGCAATCTAGCCCACAGAACGAATTCGTCTGTCTGGTTGGGTCAACAATCCGTCAACATGGGAGGATGGAATGAAGGCCGAGAGGCGCTTGTCGAACTTCGGTCACCCGGTTGTCGAGAAGAAAGCGGCTGAGCTGACGCTCGGAAAGCACACCCCCATGGAGAAGATCGAGGCCATCTTCTACTTCGTTCGCGACGGGATCAGGTTTGGATTCCCGCCCAAGTGGGATGAGGTCAAAGCCTCCGAAGTCATCGGCTACGGCCTGGGTTATTGCAACACAAAGGCCACCCTCTTCCTGGCGCTCAGTCAAGCTTGCGGCGTGCCGGCGCGTGTGCACTTCGGCCTCATCGACATCAGGATCATGCGGGGGATACTCCCGTCATTTGTTTTTCCGTTCATGCCGAAGGCCGGCGGACACTCGTGGATCGAAGTACAACTGGAGGGTCAATGGAAACCCATCGACTCCTACATCAATGACCAGGCGTTCTACGAACGAGCGCTCAATCGGCTGAAGGCGGGTGGAGCCGCGATCGGCTGCTCGGTTTCCTTTGTCGACGGGAAGTCCAGTTGCGAGTTCAACTTCGGCGAGAAGGGCTTTGTCCATATGGGCGCGGTCGTGGAAGATCACGGCGTCTGGGAGGATCCGGCGGAGTACTTTGCATCGGATAAGTACCTCCGGTTCAATGCGGCTCAATCGATGGCTTATCCCCTCCTTGCCAAATTGGCGAATCGCAACATTGAGCGGATTCGCGCGAGCGCGGCGTTGGCGGCAGATTCCGACCCCACAGCTTCTTGACGCTATAACGCTATGGCGCTACGCTTGGGGTCGGAGGTGATGACCCATGAGCGACATGGTAGCTCGTTCAACTGTCTACTTCGAGCCGGACCTACATCGAGCTCTGCGGTTGAAGGCTGCGCACACCCGACGCTCCGTATCCGAGCTTGTGAACGAGGCGGTCCGGCAGGCTCTCCAGGAAGACCAGGAGGATCTGGCCGCATTCGAGGAAAGGGCTGGCGAACCGATGCTCAGCTATGAGCAGCTCCTCAAGGACCTCAAGAAGCATGGGAAGATATAGGGTTGTCTTCCGAAGGTCCGTCGCCAAAGATCTGCGGGTATGCCCTAACCGCGACGTTCGGAGGATTCTCGCGACGATCGTTGCGTTGTCTGAAGAACCGCGGGCTGCGGGATCTGAGAAGCTCTCGGGGCAGGAGAAGTACCGGGTTCGTCAAGGAGATTATCGCATCATCTACGAGATTCATGACGAGGTAGTCGTCGTCGTAGTGGTGAAGGTTGGTCATCGACGAGAGGTACACCGGGGCAGCTTAGCTCGAGACCGCTGGGCTTGAAGGGAGGGAGTTCATGACGGAGCTTCTTGTTCTGGTCGTTATTGTCGTAGTTGCAGTGGTGCTCCTCGTTGCTGCAAAGGCAAAGTCCGGGGCTGGCTCGGAAGAAGGCCCGTGGCCCTTCTATGCAAAGAAACCTCTATCTGTACCAGAGCAGATCCTCTATTCTCGTTTGAGCAAGTCACTTCCCGAGCACATCGTTTTGGCCCAGGTCGGTTTGTCGCGCTTGCTCGGCGTTAAGAAAGGCAATAACTCTCAGGCGTGGCAGAATCGCATCAATCGCATGAGCTCCGATTTCGTCGTTTGCTCTAGAGACTCAAGCATTGTCGCTGTTATCGAACTTGATGATGCCTCCCATGAGCGAGAAGATCGGAAAGTTGCAGACGCAAAGAAAGAGAAGGCACTGGGTGCTGCAGGTATTCGTATCATTCGCTGGCAGGCGAAGTCGCTACCGGACGAGGCTGCTATCAAGGCAACTTTTCATGCCCAACAGCGCGCTCCAGCCGACACCCCTGTCTCCGCTTCGCTCCGGCAGGGCCGCGGCTGAGCTTTGTCGTTAGCCACCCCCCAGGTTCCCGTATTCGGAGGCCACGTTCCAGAGGGGGCAGTCCCGATGAGCGCACCTACCCTTCCTGTACCTGCTAGCGATGTCTGTAGACCGACAGTCCTGGCAGTCGGCGTCAAGGAGAGGAATGTGTTGCGGATCGGAAAAGAGGAGCATGCGCCATGAAGATCGCCCCACTTGCCGATGTCAAGGCCAAGCTCAGTGCGTACGTTGACACCTCTGAGAAAGAGGGTCCGGTCATCATCACTCGTAATGGAAGGGCAGTAGCCGTTCTGATTGCCCCCAAAGACGAGGATGACCTGGAGACTCTTGTTCTTGCCCGTTCTCCCCGCTTCCTAGCCAGGATCGAGAGGGCTCGACGCAGCATCCGTCAGGGTAAGGGCCTGACCGAGGCCGAATTCTGGAAGGCTGTCGAGGATCGCCAAGGATCGGCTAGGAAGGGCAAGTAGCCGCCTATGCAGCGGCCCAGCACCTATGAGGCCTCCTCCAGGATTGCCACGAACGGACCAACGCCCGGAAAGGTGATCAAGCGGCGCACCCGGGGATCGTCGCGGACAATCGTAAAGAGATCTCGACGCGCAATACGGTCTGGTCCGCACACAGTCCGTGGCTGCCATTCAGCGCTCACTGCTGTCGCTGTAGCGGGAAGGCGGGGAAGCCCTGTTCGGCGAACCGGGCCTAGAACTAGGGGACTTGATGCGCACCGACCTCACCGGCCGCGGCATCGTTAACATACTTGCCGCCGACCAACTCGTCCTGAAGCCTCATTTGTATTCGAGTTTCCTGCTGTGGCTGCTGTCGGAGCTGTTCGACGACGCTCCGCCGGCGCTGCGCCAGCGGGTGGAGCAGGTCGTCCGGATCATCCGGTCCAAGGGCGTGGGCGTGTACTTTTGTTCGCAGTTTCCGGACGACGTGCCAAACGACATTCTTGGCCAGCTCGGGAACCGCATCCAACACGCCCTGCGCGCCTACACGCCGCGTGACCAGAAGGCGGGTCGCGCCGCCGCTAGTCTGCGGGCGTCGCAGCGTTAGACGGCCGCAGGGACGGGCAGGTGCTCGTTGTGCAGCCGGGCGCCTGTTTTGAGGCCTGGCAGCACGGCGGGGCTGGCTGGTACACAAGGTGCGTCATCGCGGACGTGCCCGCTTCACCTCCCCTTGAAGATCGACAGCGGCAGGTATGCCGACACGATCCAGTTCGGCGCGTCCACCACCTCGCTGATCTTCAGGTCCACCGCCACGCTGCACAGCACGTAGGCGTCCTCGGGCGAAAGCCCGTAGGTGCGCCCCAGGTGGACGATCATCGCCCGCACCGCGTCCTTCGCGCACTGCATCAGATCGGGCCCCACGCCCGTCGTCGCGTAATACCCCAGCGCGTCGTGCCGGGGCGTGAGTGGGCCGGGCGTCTGGAACTGCGGGGCGGGGATGGTCAGCCCTCTGCGCACGCCGAAGCGCAGCGTGAACTCCATCGGACACTCGATGCCGGTCACGCAGACCTCGCCGTCGCCCTGCGCCGCGTGGCAGTCGCCGGCCGAGAACAGGGCGCCAGGGACCTGCACCGGCAGCAGCAGCCGCGTCCCCCTGTTGAGGTGGCGGATGTCCATGTTGCCCCCGAACGGTCCGGGCGGCAGGACGAAGTGCTCGCCGGGCTCAGCCGGCGCCACGCCCATCACCCCGCAGAAGGGCTGCAGCGGGATGATGAGATCGTCGCGCATCCGCGTCGTATGCCCGTCGGACAGATCCCAGTGGCGGATGTAGGGGCCGGGGAAGTCCTCCGCCAGCAGGCCCAGGGTGGGGATGATGCCCGTCCAGCCCCAGTCCAGCGGTCGCAGGTCGAGGATCTCGACCTCCAGCGCGTCGCCCGGCGTCGCCCCACGGACGGAGATCGGCCCGGCCAGGGGATAGATCCGATCAAAGTTGATGGAGGCCAGGACCGACGCATCGCATCCCGGCGTCACCTGGCCATCGGTTACGTCCTTGGTGCGGCAGGTGACGATGTCCCCGGGGTCGACCTCCAGGGCGGGTGGGAGGTCTTTGTTCCACTTGTAGTGGACCCTCTCGGGCGGAAGGACGTGCGTGCTCATGGGTGTCCTCCTGAGGGTGTCCCAAGGGGAGTTGATCTTTCGGGAGCAGCCCCCAGCGCCCACTACGCCGCCCTCACTTCCTTCCCCTGCATGTCAGACGAGGTCGTACGGCTCGATCCGGCGCGGCTAGTGCTGGGCTTGGCACCATGAAAATCGAACTTGCCAGTTTCGATTTTCATGGTATCGTAGAGGCATGATCCAGCGCCCCCGCTGGCTAGCCGAGATCCGCGCGGCCCTGAAACGGAGTCGGGTCACCGCCCTCGTGGGCCCCCGCCAGGCCGGCAAGACGACGCTTGCCCGCGAGATCGTGCCTCCGGACTCGCCGGCCTACTTCGACCTCGAAGACCCCACGAGTCTTGCGCGGCTGGCCGAGCCGATGACGGCCCTGGCGCCCCTCCGGGGGGTCGTGGTGATAGACGAGATCCAGCGCCGGCCCGACCTGTTCCCGATCCTTCGGGTCCTGGCCGACCGGCGTCCCCTCCCGGCGCGTTTCCTGATCCTGGGGAGCGCGAGCCCTGACCTGCTCCGCCAGTCGTCGGAGACTCTCGCGGGTCGGATCGAGACCGTCATCCTGAGCGGCTTCAGCGCGAACGAGCTGGGCGGTGGTGCCGCGACGCTCCGTCGGCTCTGGCGGCGCGGAGGCTTCCCGCCCGCCTACCTGGCACGTTCAGACCAGGCCAGCTACGTCTGGCGCCAGCAGTTCATCCTGACGTATCTCGAACGCGATCTGCCGCAGCTCGGCATCACCATCCCTGCCGCAACCCTGCTCCGGTTCTGGACGATGCTGGCGCACTACCACGGCGGCGTCTGGAACGCGGCCGAGGCGGCCCGATCCCTCGGTGTCACCGAGCCCACGGCGCGCCGTTACCTGGACATCCTCACGGGTCTGTTCATGGTGCGGCAGCTCCAACCTTGGCACGAGAACCTCAAGAAGCGCCAGGTCAAGTCGCCGAAGGTCTTCCTGCGCGACAGCGGCCTCTTGCACGCGCTCCTGGGACTCGCCTCCGAGCGGGAGATCCTGTCGCATCCGAAGGTCGGCGCCTCGTGGGAAGGCTTTGCCATCGAGGAGACCCTACGGGCGGTGCGGCCCGAGGCGGCCCACTTCTGGGCGACGCACACCGGCGCGGAGCTGGACCTACTGCTCTTCTTGGGCGGTCGCCGCTACGGCGTGGAGGTGAAGTTTCAGGACGCGCCGCGGCTTACGCCCTCGATGCGCATCGCACTCAAGGATCTCGACCTGACGCGCCTCACCGTGCTCTACCCCGGCGATCGGCGCTACCCGCTCGAGCGGCGCGTGGACGTGGTGCCGCTCGCGGAGCTCGCGACGCGTGGGGCCGACGCGCTGATCGCCGGCCCGAGCCAACCAACGCGGATGAAGTAGGACATGGCCGCCGCAACACGCCCGACCGCCTGTGGGGCACGGATGCCACGATGGCGCATACCCGAGCCGATCTACGACGCCTCAGGCCACTTCCATGGCGCGCTGCGCCGGCTGGGGATCGAGGCGTCCCCGGCGTTCGTCGGCGAGCCCCCCTGCAACGGGTGTGCCGATCTTGATGATCCGCGAACCCAAGAAACTGTCCGACTAACCAGGACCGGTGCGACTTGAACAACCACAACCAGACAAGAGGATAAGTTCTTATGCAACCGTCTCCCGTCGAATCAACTTCCTCCTGGTATACCCTGTCCAGCGAAACGGTGTTTTCTCGCCTGAGATCCACGCCCGCCGGGTTGACCGGGGCCGAGGCGGTTCCGCGCCTGGCGGAACATGGCCCGAACGAACTGAAGGCCGCCCGCCGTATCTCGCCGTGGCCGATTCTTGTTGGGCAGTTCAAGAATGTGCTGATTGTCATTCTTCTTGTGGCGACGGCGCTCTCCGCCTTCCTCGGGCACGGGATTGAAGCCATCGCGATTGCCGCCATCGTGTTGTTTGCCGTGCTATTGGGTTTTGTGCAGGAATACCGCGCCGAACGCGCCATCGAGGCGTTACGCCAAATGGCCGCGCCAACGGCAACCGCCATTCGCGATGGAGAGGAAGTTGAGATCCCAGCGCGCGACCTTGTGCCGGGCGATGTTGTCCTCTTGCGGGCAGGTGACAAAATCCCCGCCGACGTCAGATTGATAGAGGCCGTCAATTTGCAGGTCGAAGAAGGCGCGCTCACGGGCGAGTCTGTTCCAGTAGAGAAGCACGCCGCGCCTCTTGCCAACGGTGAATTGGCCCTTGGCGACCGCAAGAACATGGCCTATGCTGGCACAATCGCGACCTATGGCCGAGGCCGCGCGGTTGTCGTCGCCACCGGCATGAACACCGAGTTCGGCAAGATCGCCCAAATGCTGCAAACGGTTGAAACCGGCAAGACTCCGTTGCAGGAATACCTGGATAAGGTCGGTCGCACGCTGGCGTGGGGCGGCTTTGCAGTCGTGGGGGTCGTTGTGGCCCTTGGCCTGTTTCGTGGTCAATCCTTCATTGAGATGCTGATTTTCGGTATTGCTCTGGCCGTTGCCGTTGTCCCGGAGGCGTTGCCTGCGGTGGTCACGATTTCACTCGCTATCGGTGCGCAGAGGATGGTCAAGCGCAATGCGCTTGTGCGCCGCCTCCCGGCGGTTGAAACTCTCGGCAGCACTTCGGTTATCTGCTCCGACAAGACCGGCACGCTGACGAAGGACGAAATGACGGCCCGCAGGATATCTGTTGCCGGGCAAGTGCTGGATGTCTCCGGAGCGGGCTATGAGCCGCGCGGGCAGTTCTCGCGCGATGGCCTTACGGTTGAGCTCTCCAATCCGCTGAAACTGCTGTTGCGGGCCGCTGCGCTTGCCTCCGACGCGCACATCGTTCTTAGCGAGTCGGATGGCCGCTGGCGCGTCAAGGGCGACCCGACGGAGGGAGCGTTGGTAGTCGCCGCCGCTAAAGCCGGGCTGAACAAGGCGGACCTTGAGTCGCAATTCCCTCGGGTGAACGAAATCCCGTTCAGCTCCGAAACCAAACGCATGACGACGCTGCACGCCGGGCCCGAGGGTGTCGTTGCCTACTCCAAAGGCGCGCCGGAAGTCATACTTGCTTCCTGTACTCGGCAGTTGACGGCAAAGGATGAAGCGGCGCTCGACGCCGCGGGCCAAGAGGCGATTCTGGAAACAGCCCGCCGGATGGCAAGCGAGGCGTTGCGTGTGCTGGCGGTGGCCTCCAAGCCGAACGCAACATTGGAAAACGCCGAGCGCGAAATGACATTCCTCGGATTGGTGGGCATGATTGACCCGCCGCGCCCCGAGGCGAAGGCCGCGATTCAGACGTGCGAGCAGGCCGGCATCAAGCCGGTGATGATTACCGGCGACCACCCGCTGACCGCGCAGGCCGTGGCCCGCGAACTGGGCCTGCTCAACACCGGCCGCAGTGTCACCGGCGCGGAACTGGAGGCGATGAGTGAGGCCGAGTTTGAGCGCGCGGTAGAAAGCATCGAGGTCTATGCCCGCGTTTCTCCGGCGCACAAGTTGCGCGTGGTCACGGCCCTGCAAAAGAAAGGTCACATTGTCGCGATGACGGGCGACGGCGTGAACGACGCGCCCGCGCTCAAGAAGGCCGACATCGGCATCGCGATGGGCATCACCGGCACGGACGTGACCAGAGAGGCCGCCGACATGACGCTCACCGACGACAATTTCGCTTCCATCGTGGCGGCGGTGGAAGAGGGGCGCGGCATTTTCGGCAACATCAAGAAGTACCTAATGTTTCTACTTTCGTCCAACATCGGCGAAATCGGCCTGCTGGGCACGGCCTCGCTCATTGGACTACCCTTGCCCTTGAGCGCCGTGCAAATCCTGTACGTCAACCTGGCTACCGACGGCCTGCCTGCTGTGGCACTAGCGGTAGACCCGCCCGAACCTGACCTCATGCGCCACAAACCGCGCAACCCGCGAACCGGCATCTTCACCCGGCCTGTCGTGAGTCTCATGGTGGTGGGGGGTGTATGGTCGGCGGCGGTCAACTTGGGCCTGTTTGTTTGGGCATTGAGTTCTGGACGTAGTCTTGAAGAATCAATGACGATGACCTTCGTTTCGCTGGTGTTGATTCAGTTCTTCAAGGCATACAACTTCCGCTCTGACCGCCATTCGGTGCTGGACCGTCCATTTGCCAACAAATGGTTGAACTTGGCTATTGTGTGGGAGTTGGTGCTATTAGCCCTAATCGTTCACGTGCCTTTCCTGCATGAGCCGTTTGGCACGTTTAGCCTACCGCTGATTGATTGGGCCATCGTCATCGCTTTGGCCTTCACAGTTTCGCCGGTGCTGGAGATGGCGAAGTGGATGGAGAGGCGCGGATGGTTTGGGAAGATGAGCTAGGGGCGTTTTCAGGGCGTTGCCACAGTTACACGTCGTGCTCAAGACCGCTGACATGCAGGGGAAGGAAGTGAGGGCAGCGTCATGAGGATCCTCTTGTCCGTCCTCGCGGTGCTGCTGCTTGGCGGTGTTGGCGTGCTGGCATTCTGCAACTATCGCTGGCAGACCAGAACCGCGGATCAAGTTGCGCGTGTGAACGGTGCGACTGCCGGCTTGCCGACTGCCGCGTACTCCGCAGCCGAGATTGATGGCCTTCCGGCCCCTGTGCAGCGTTACTTTCGCGCAGTGCTGCGCGACGGGCAGCCGATAGTACGCCGCGCGCGGCTCAAGCAAGAGGGCGACTTTCTCATCAAGCCCAAGGAGAACGTCTGGGGACCCTTCACCGCCACGCAGACCGTTGGCGTTAAACCGGCGGGGTTTGTGTGGGACGCACGCATTCGCATGGCGCCCGGAATTGCCGTGCGGGTGCGCGATTCGTTTGTAGACGGTCGCGGCTACATGCACGCCAGCCTGCTGGCCACGGTGCCGTTGGTCGCGGTGGAGGGTACCCCAGGCATCGCGGCCGGCGCGTTGCAGCGCTATCTGGCAGAGGCGGTTTGGTACCCGACTGCCCTGTTGCCCTCCCAAGGGGTGGCGTGGTCGGCGATTGACGGCTCGAGCGCGCGCGCAACCCTGAGCCTTGCCGGCGTCAAGGTGTCGCTCGACTTCCGCTTCGGCAATGACGGTCTGATGCAAAGCATCTACGCTGCTGATCGCCCCCGCAACGTAGACGGCCGCGACGTTCCCACCCCTTGGCGGGGGCGCTGTTTTGAGTACCAGGAACGTGGCGGCATGCGCATCCCAGTGCGCTGCGAAGTCGAGTGGATATTGCCGGAAGGCCCGCAGGCTTACTGGAGGGGCCGCATTACCGAGGTCTCATATGAATAGCAGGCCAGAAGGTGAACTAACCGCTGAACTCAAACGCTGCACCGCTCGAGAAGGAGGCTTACCATGAGCAGATTGGCGAAGACGGTATTCGCGTTTGGAGTCTACCTCTGCGCCGTTGGCATCATCCTTGTTCTCAGCCCGAACACCCTGCTTGCCGTCCTTGGGATTCCCACTACCACGGAGGTGTGGATCCGGGTCCTCGGAGTCGTCGTGGGTGTGCTCGGCGGGTATTATGTTCAGGCCGCACGGCATGAGCTGATCCCATTCTTCCGTGCCACGATCTGGGGCCGGGCCATCGTATTCCTGCTGTTCGGAGCCTTCGTTGTGCTAGGCCTGGCTCGGCCGACGCTGGTTCTCTTCGGCGTCATTGACCTGCTCGGTGCCCTATGGACCGCCGCGGTGCTATCATCCCAACCTCGGGCGGTCTAACAAGCGCGTCCACGCTGGGGCTTGAGGTATGGGAGGTTACTCCATGAAGGTCTACACGTATTCCGAGGCGCGGCAGCGTCTCGCCAGTCTGCTTGATCAGTCGCGACGAGAGGGGAAGGTCCAGATCCGCCGCCGGGACGGGCAGCTGTTCGTCCTGCAGCCGGTCGCCACACTGGGCCCTCCTCTGGATGTCCCGGCAGTGAAGGCCAATCTTCGGCCCGGCGAGCTCGGGGATCTGACCCGGGAGGGCCACGCGGCGGATGCGCAACATTAGGCCTGACCGCAAGAAGGTGTTAACGCTTGACGATATTACCGTATTGCGTTATCATCAGATGCGATGATTCGAACATTTCGCGATCCTGAAGCTGAGCGCGTCTTCGCGCGCGAGCGTTCGAGACACCTCTCACCAGATCTGCAGCGGGCGGCGTACAAGAAGTTGGCCGTTCTTCATGCTGCAGGTTCGATCAAGGATCTGCGGGTGCCGCCAGGCAATCGTCTAGAGAAGCTCTCAGGGGACCGGGCGGGGCAGCACAGCATACGCATAAATGAGCGCTGGCGCATCTGCTTTGTCTGGCGGGATGGGGATGCCTACGACATAGAGATCGTTGACTACCATCGAAGGAGGTAGAGATGGTGGCTAAGAAGCTGGCGCCGGTTCATCCCGGCGAGATACTGATGGAGGAGTTCCTGGAGCCGATGGGCATTTCCCAGTATCGGTTGGCGAAGGACACGGGCGTGCCGCCCCGACGGATCAACGAGATCGTCCATGGCAAGCGGGCGATCAGCGCCGATACGGCTCTGCGGCTGGCACGATACTTTGGGATGACCGAGACATTCTGGCAGAATCTGCAGGCGCACTACGACCTGGAGGTCGAGAAGGATCGGCTGGGCCGGCGCCTGGAGAAGGAAGTCGGTGTCTATGCTCGGGTTGGATAGCTGGAGGTCGTCATGGCGCTGATGACACGAGATGACTACATCGAAAGCCTGCGAAGGATGAAGAAGCGCGTCTTCATCCTGGGCCAGGAGGTCGAGAACCCGGTTGACCACCCGCTGATCCGGCCGTCGCTCAACGCATGCGCGATGACCTACGATCTGGCCCAGGATCCTGAGCATGCCGGCCTGATGCTGGCTACCTCTAACCTAACGGGCCAGACGGTCAATCGGTTTACGCACCTGCACCAGAGTGCCGCAGACCTGGTGGCGAAAGTGAAGATGCAGCGCCTGCTTGGGCAGAGGACGGGTTGCTGTTTCCAGCGCTGTGTAGGTATGGACGCGTTCAACGCGGTGGATTCGGTGACCTACGAGATGGACCGGGAGCTGGGGACGGAGTATCACGCCAGGTTTCGCCGGTACCTACAGCATGTGCAGGAGCACGACCTGGTGGTGGACGGCGCGATGACGGACGCGAAAGGCGACCGGCGGCTGAAGCCTTCACAGCAGGCCGACCCGGACCTGTTCGTGCACATAGTGGAGAGAAGGCCCGATGGCATCGTGGTGCGTGGCGCAAAACTCCACCAAACCGGAGCCCTGAACGCACACGAGATCATCGTCATGCCAACACAGACGCTCTCGGAGGAGGACCAGGACTATGCCGTAGCGTTTGCGGTCCCGGCGGACGCCCCAGGCATTCTCATGGTCTGCGGACGGCAGCCGTCGGACACGCGCAGGCTAGAAGGCGGCCAGATTGACGTGGGCAACCGCGAGTTTGGCGGGCACGAGGCGGTGATCATCCTGGACGATGTGTTCGTCCTTTGGGAGCGGGTCTTCATGGCCGGCGAGCATGCCTTCAGTGGGCTGCTCGTTGAGCGGTTTGCCGGCTATCATCGCCAGAGCTATGGCGGCTGCAAGGCAGGCGTGGGTGACGTGATGATCGGAGCGGCGCAGTCGCTGGCCCAATACCAGGGCACGGATAAGGCATCGCATGTCAAGGACAAGATCGTCGAGATGATCCACCTCAACGAGACGATGTACGCGTGCGGCATCGCGTGCTCAGCGGAAGGCAGGCCGACGGCCTCCGGCACCTACCTGATCGATTCGCTGCTGGCGAACGTGTGCAAGCTCAACGTGACCCGCTTCCCGTACGAGATCGCACGCCTGGCACAGGATATTGCAGGCGGCCTGCTCGTCACACTGCCGTCGGAGAAGGACCTGGCCCATCCCGTCGTGGGCCCCTACCTAGTGAAGTACCTGCGCAGCGTGGACCGCTACACGACGGAGGAGCGCTGCCGGATGCTGCGGCTGCTGGAGAACCTCACGCTTGGGCCGGGTGCGGCGGCCTATCTCACGGAGTCAATGCATGGGGCCGGATCGCCGCAGGCGCAGAGGATCATGCTGGCGCGGCTCGCCGACCTGGAGGAGAAGATGCGGTTGGCGCGGAGGCTGGCGGGAGTCAAGGAACGGCCCGTGAACACCATTCAGAGGGCCGCGAGAGGGTAATCATGTTCAAGCAGTTTAAGGTTATCGTGGAGAAACACCCTTTTCACATTGAGAGCTTCGGCAAAGAGGTCTTGGAGGGCGACGCTCAGGCTGCTCTACGCTACGGACCGTTCTGACCCAGACAGGATTGACGCGAGAGACTTTCCTTTTGTTCTGCTACCCCTTCGCCTGGGCCGCCAGTTTTGGCCTCTTGCTCGATTTCCGTGGACTGTTATAATACGTACCGTGATACGATCCTTCGCGAATCGCGGGACCGAGGACGTGTTTGACGGTGAGGACAGCAGACGGGCCCGGTTAGTCTGCCCCGCCGTGCTGTGGCCCATTGCGAGGCGAAGGCTCGATCAGCTGAACCGGGTTCGTGAGCTGAGGGAACTAGCTGTTCCTCCGGGCAATCGGCTTGAGCGGCTCCGCGGCGATCGTCCGGGGCAGTACAGCATTCGGATCAACGACAAGTATCGCATCTGCTTCGTTTGGGAGGATGGACATGCCGGCAACGTCGAGATCGCTGACTACCACTAGGTCTCGGCCCAAAGGACATCGCCACGTGAGGGAAGCCGCACTCATAGGCCGGCGGCTTCCGTCGCGTCGTCCCCCCACGCACCCGGGGGAGATGCTGCTCGAGGAGTTCCTGAAGCCTCTGGGCATCAGCCAGTCTGCGTTTGCGATCCGACTTGGGGTGTCGTTTCCGCGTCTGAACGAGGTCATTCGCGGGAAGCGGGGTGTCACCCCGGATACCGCGCTACGTCTCGCGAGGGTACTGGGTATGTCCGCGGATTTCTGGCTGGGCCTTCAGCAGGACTGGGATCTCTGGCACGTCATGCGCGGTCGCGACGCAGTCGCAATTGGCCAACTCAAGCCGCTCGACGGCCAAGGATGAGAGGCGAGCGCCTGGGACTGTTCTGAGCGCCCGCTATCCCTTCGCCGACGCCGGCAGCTTGGATGCGGCCACCGCCTTGACGACCATCCAGCCGATCACGCCCGCCCCGGCGACGAAGGCGATCAGGAACACTATGAGCGGGCTCCACTGTACGTTGACCTGCTCGGCGGCCAGATCAAGATACCTGCGAAGCTCCGCGTTCTGCAGCACCTGGCGGCTGATCGCGTTCAGCGCCATGACTCCCACCTGAGCTAGGCCGGTGGCGAACGCCAGCGGCCGCGTAACCTTCCTGCGCTGAGCCAGGATCAGCAGCCAGGGCAGGCCCGGGCCCAGGGCGGTCAGGGCCGTCAGCACCACCAGGGAGCCGCCGAACATCATCTGGCGCAACTCCGGGGACCATGTTCCGAACGTGTACCACGTGCCCATCAGGGCGAACCAGGCCGCGCCCGCTGTGTAGAGTCTCAGCGCGAAGCCGGATACCCACCGTCGGTACGCGTCGCTCTCCTTAGCCGCGAAGAAACCCGCGTCCACCACCAGGTAGGCCGCCGTCGTTGTCAGCGCCAGGCCAAACATCATCAGCCAACGGGGCCACAGTGTCGGGTCGGCGACGTTGAGCGCGATCCCCAGCGGCGCGCCTGCCACGCTCGTCTTCTGCCACAGCGCCGGCCACCCGGCCAGGTTGGTCATCAAGCTGAAGCCGTTGGCAAAGACAAAGCTGATAGTGATGAACAGCAGCGCTCCAATCCATCCGGCCGTGCGATGAACCGGCGCGAAGCGTCCCGTGCGGAGCCCTATGGCGTAGAAATAGACGCCGTAGTAGGCCGGGATGAGCATGAGGATGATGCTGAACCACGGCCAGGCCATCAGGATGGTGGCAGGGAAGAACACCTTGTAGTACGCGACCTGGATGAACAGCAAAGGGACGATCCCGAAGTTGATGCCCAGCGCAATGATGATCGGCATCTGGTTCATGAGGCGGTTCGAGCAGGTCCGGGCATGCTCGCCGCGCGTTCGCAGGAGCATCGCCAGCAGTATCCCGGCGAACCACAGGTTCATCGGTATCGTGTGTAGCGTGAATCCCAGCACCTTGAAGAACACCGTGAACCAGTAGGGTGATGGGACTCCCAGCGGGCTGTCGGGTCCTAATAGACGGGTTGGATCCATCTTCCCCTCCCTACCGCATCCCTTCCGGACGCGGCAGCGCGATTGACGCCAGGTACTTCACCAGCATCTCCGTTTCCTCGGGCGTACCCACCCACGGCGGCATGAAGATGTTCACATCTCCCAGGTGCGGGACGGTGCTCCGGATGATGTCCGGCGTCCAGCCCCGCATGAGGTGTCCGACCGCCGAGTATCCCGCCGTTGTGGAGTGGCAGTTGTTGCAGGCGTACTGGAAGATCAGGTGGCCCAGCCGCACCTGGTCGGGCTCGGATAGCCCGCTCAGCTTCTCCCGAACGATCTTAGTCCCGTCCATCACCTGGGGATACTGCGAGGCAACGAAGGCCTTGGTCCAGGTGCCGCTCTCCAGATAGCCGACCTTGCGCACCTGGGGAAGCTGTTCGGTCAACAACTGGTTGCCCATCACGATGTTGTAGACGATGTATGGCTTGCGGACGGCCTCACGGATGAACTCACCGGTGCTGAACGCGCCCACCCCGAAGATGAAGAGCAGGATCGCAAAGCCCGGGGATAGCCACCCGGGGTTGCGGTACGGTCCTAAGTACAGCATGACGAACACGATGGCCGTGGTGGCAAAGATCAGGGTCGTGAGCACGGTCAGGACGCCGGAAGCCATCAGGGCCGCCCGGGCCGACTCGGGTAGGAACGCGTACCATCCCGCTCCGCCGATCAGGATCAGGACGGACCCCAGCAGCCCGGGACGGGCCGATCGCTTTGCGACCAGATCGCGCAGGGCAGGATCCTTGATCTTGAACGCCGCGTGCAGGTACACGTACAGCGTCGCCAGCAGGATCGCGCCCCCTGTGCGCGCCAGCACCTGGGGCACGAACTGCGGGTTGAACAGGCCCACCCAGAAGTTCTTGTTCTCGAGCCATGCGCCGGGGTTGAGCATGAAGCCGGTGATTCCGGTGATCAGCACCAGACTCAACCAGGCCGAGCCCGCGTAGATCCACCCCATGGTCTGGTGGGTCTTCGGGTCCGGCCGGGCCCAGTAGTAGTAGAAGATGAAGGCGGCGACGATCTCGACGATGAAGGTCACGTACTCCATCGCCCAGCCGAAGACAAAGATGTGGATCAGCGTCCTGGTGGCCAGAGGGGAGGCCAGGCCGATCGTCCACCAGATGCCGACGCCGGTGATGGCGCCGTAGACCACCGTGAGCAGTATGAAGAACCACGCGTGCTGCTTCAGGTAGGCGAGGTAGTGCCGGTTGTGTGTGCGGTAGGCGTGTCGCACCTCGACCGCCAGGAACAGCCCGCCGCCCACGGCGTAGTGCGCTACCAGCACGTGCAGCACCGCGATTGCGGCGATGAGCATCGGGGACGTAAGAAGCGGAACGTACCACCAGGGATAGTGCACGCCGATCCCTCCCCTCAACTCCTGTGGGATTCGACCTGCCTTCTGCTCGTACCTCCGAACCCGGCCACATGCCCCCGGCTACTCGAACTTGAACAACAGGATCCCCACGATGAAGAACGCAACGCCAAATCCGACGAGCGCGATCGCCTGCGGCAGCACCTCCGCCAGCCCCAGGCCGCGCGTGATGATGTTCACGAACCCTGTCATGGCCCATCCCTGGGGCACGGCATAGGCCAGGGTCTGCATGTACCGCGGCGTGACCTCTATCGGCCACCAGGCCCCGCCCAGCATCGCGGGAATGATGGTCACAACCGGAAATAGCGTGGACGCCTGCGCCTCGGTGCGGACGACCGCCGCGAGCATGACACCGAGCCCGGTGGCCGCGAAGAGGTATGCTGCCACGAGCAGGGCGAGCGCGGCAGGGTCCTGTCCCCAGTTCACGCCGAGCAATCCCCAGCCCACGATGATCAGGATGCCCATCTGAACGATGCCCTGCAGGTAGATCCCGGCGATCTTGCCTCCCAGGATGGATGCCCGCAGCGTCGGAGTGGTCATCAGCCGCGCCAGCGTGCCGTTCTGGCGCTCGACCACAAGGGTGGCCGCGCTCATCGCCGCGGCCATCATGACGAACATCACAGCAAAGCCCGGCGAGGCCTGCTCCATGCCCATTGGAAGCCGCTGTCGCCGGTCGGTGGTGAGGGCGCTTGCGACCTCCACGTTGACGGTCACAGGGGGAGTGGGCGACCAGCGGCTGTCGGCCCGATCAATGGCGCGGCGGCGCACAGCCGGTCCCAGCGAGGGGTCCTGCGTCTCGCGCACGGCCAGCGCCGCGGTGAACTCGCCCGCGATGGCGTCCACCGCCAGGCGCATCGCCACCTCGCGCACGATCTCGGTGACGAGCATGGGCGGGCCCCGGCGTGGGTCGAACCGCACGCTCACGTCGGCGTCCTTGCCCGTGTTGATGCGGGCGGCAAACCCTTTGGGTATGAATATGACGGCGGCGACGCGCCCATCCTCGAGCAGCGCCCTCGCCTCCACCCCGGTGGTCTTCCGAAGGCCGACCGTGGGCTCCTTTCCAAGACGCTCAGCGAAGAGCCGCGAGTACGTGCTGTCGTCCTCGTCGGCGACCGCCACCGGCGTGCGCGCGCCGGCGGCGCCTTCTCCAAAGACGGCGCCCACCAGCACGGTCATCAACAGAGGCATCGCCAGCCGCCAGAGCAGCGCGCCGCGATCGCGCGCGGTGATGGTCAGCGACAGCAGCGCAATCGCCCAGGCCTTGCGCAGGGCGGTCACGTTGCGCTCACCGGAACCGCAGCCTCCACGCCCCCACGGTAAGGAACACCACGCACATGGCGAGCAGCGCCAGCAGCGGCTGCCAGATGGCCACGGGGGTCTGTGCGCCGGCCATGATGGCCAGGAATCCGTCGAGGGCCCAGCGGTTGAAGGTCAGCCGGCTGACGTATTCCAGCCACGGCGGCATGAAGTACACAGGGAACATCGCGCCGCCCAGGAACGACATGGGCAGGATGATGGCCGGTGCCAGCGACTCGACGGCCTCGGGGGTGCGGGCCAGGGCGGCCAGGAACGTGCCCAGCCCGGCCGCGGCCAGCGCCGTGGCGCCGATCATTACGAACAGCAGCAGCGGAGAGCCCCACCGGACCTTGTAGAGGACCGACGTGAAGAGAACAAGCAGACTGAACTGTACCAAACCCGTCAGGAAGGTGGCCAGGAGCTTGCCGGCTATGATGTCGGAGGAGCCCGTGGGGGTTGTGCGCATGCGCGCGAGCGTGCCCTCGCGCCGCTCGACCAGGATGCTCTGGCTCGCCATGCTCACCCCGAAGAGCAGGTACATGACACCCATCCCCACGGCGTAGTAGTCAATGGCCGCGGGGAAGCGGGGCCCACTGCCGCGTTCCTCGGCGATCGCCACGGCCTGGCGGCCCGTGAACTGCTCGACGTCCTTCAGCCATGACGGAATGGCCGCGACGACCGTGGCCGGGGTCATGATGCGTTCGACGATGAGCGTCTCGGCCGCCACCGTGATCGCCACCTGCCGCTTGACCACCTCCGCGCCGAACCGGTTGACGATGCTGTTGACGATGCCGGCCCGGATGCTCTGGGCCGGGTCGGTGTAGAGCGTCAGGCGCGCAGGGCGCCCGGTCATTACCGCCTGCGAGAATCCTCGGGGGATCACCAGCCCGGCGGCCCGGCGCCCGCGCATAACCAGGTTTCGGGCATCCGCGGGCTGGCCGGCGTGGTCCACACGCAGCATCCGACCGATCTCTCCGGTCCCGAGTACCTGCTCCACCAGCAGCCGCGCGATCTCGCCCTGGTCCTGATCCACGACCACCACAGGGATGCGTTGGAACTCGGCGGTGCCCTGCCACATCGGGTTGAAGACTAGCCCCAGGATGAAGATGAGCACCATCGGCATGGCGAGCAGCACTACGAGGGCGCGCCGGTCGCGCGCGCGGATGCTGAGATCCTTCGCGGCGATGAACAGGGCCTTGCTGGTCACGGTTCAGTCACGGAGTCCCTTGCCGGTGAGGTGGAGGAAGAGACTCTCAAGGTTGGGCTCCCGGACCTCGATAGCCAGGATCGGCACGTCGTGCGCCACGAACTGCGTCACGATCTGCGGCAGCAGCCGGCGGCCCGTCGTGGTCAGCACCTCGAGCCGGTCCTCGCGCATCCGCACATCGTCCACCCCCGGAAGCGCGCGGAGCGACGCGGGCAGCTCGGCGCCAAGCCGCGCCGCGTGCGTGGCTATGCTGATCAGGTCGCGCTCCCCGACCTGCAGGCGCAGCTCCTCCTGGGTGCCCATGGCGATGATCTGGCCCGCGTCCATGATCGCGATCCGGTTGCAGAGGAACTCGACCTCCTCCATGTAGTGGCTGGTATAGAGGACGGTGAGGCCATCGCGGTTGAGCTGCTTCACGGTCTCCAGGATGTTGGTGCGCGACTGGGGATCCACGCCGACGGTTGGCTCGTCGAGCATCAACAGCCGGGGCCTGTGGAGGAGGCCTACGGCGATGTTGACGCGGCGCTTCATCCCACCTGAATAGGTGTCAATGCGCTCGCCGGCCCGGTCGCGCAGGCCCACGACATCGAGTACCTCCTCGATGCGGCGCGCGGCTTCCTCGCCCGCGACCTCGTACATGCGCGCCCAGAAGCGCAGGTTCTCTCGCGCGGTGAGGGTTGGGTAGAGGGCGATCTCCTGCGGGACCACGCCGATCGCCCTGCGGACCGCCATCGGATCCCTGCGTATACTGCTCCCTGCGATCGACGCGTCGCCGGAGGTGGGCTCCAGCAGGCAGGCCAGCATGCCGATGGTGGTGGTCTTGCCGGCGCCGTTGGGGCCGAGCAGCCCGAATGCCTCGCCGCCTCGCACTTCGAACGAGACCCCGCGGACTGCGGCGTGCCCATCGTAGTGTTTGACAAGGTTCTGGGCGGCGACAAGGGCGTCCATGGGCTTCCTATTCCGCGGGGGAGGTTTGCGTCCCTGGTGGATGGTGGCCGGGTACCTGGAGAGGTCGCGAGCCGCCGGCAAGCCGAAGAGGCAGGGTGCGGGGCGCGGGCCGCTGAAGTACCGGACGGTGAATCCCGCCTCACGCGCACCCAGAAATCCGCCTTGAGTCTCTTCCTCAAGGGGATCATCATCGGCTTCTCGATCGCCGCCCCTGTTGGGCCGATTGGCGTTCTGTGCATCCGACGCACGCTTGCTGACGGCCGGGCGGCAGGGCTAGTCTCCGGCCTGGGCGCGGCCACGGCCGATGCGGTCTACGGCGCGATCGCCGGATTCGGGCTGACGTTCGTATCAGGCCTGCTGATCGGTCACCAGGCCTGGCTCCGCCTGGCCGGTGGCGTCTTTCTCGTCTACCTCGGTGTGAGAACGTTCTCAGCGACTTCGGCCTCCGAGGGGCCGTCTCGGACTGGCGCCGGTCTCCTGCGCGCCTACGCATCCACGTTCCTGCTGACCCTGACGAATCCCATGACGATCCTCTCATTTGCGGCGATCTTTGCGGGGCTGGGGTTGGCGAACGCGGCCGGGGGTTACACGACGGCAGGGGGCTACGGCGTGGCTGGGAGTTACACCACGGCCGGAGCGCTCGTGGCAGGGGTGTTCCTCGGCTCGGCTGCCTGGTGGCTGATCCTGAGCGGCAGCGCCGGCGCCGTCCGATCGAAGGTCGGTCCTCCGGGGATGCGCTGGATCAACAGACTCTCGGGGTGCATCATTGCCGCGTTCGGCCTTGCTGCGTTCATCAGCCTGATCCGATGAAACCCGATCCGATGAAACCACACACCCTCTGGCGGCACCGCGATTTCCTGCTGCTGTGGACCGGGCAGACGATCTCGGTCTTCGGGAGCCAGTTCACGCACCTGGCTGTGCCGCTCATCGCCGCGATGATCCTGAAGGCCTCGCCGGCGCAGATGGGCATCCTCTCGGCGGTCGTGACCGCGCCTTTTCTGCTGATTGGCCTCTTTGCCGGGGTATGGGTGGACCGCTGGCCCCGCAGGCCGGTTCTGATCACCGGGAACGTGGGCCGCGCGCTGGTGCTGTCGGCGATCCCGATCGCGTACCTGGCCGACGCGCTCAGCATGCCGCTGCTCTACACGGTTGGGTTTCTGACCGGCGTCTTGACCGTGTTCTTCGACGTCGCCTACCAGGCGTATCTGCCGTCCCTGGTTGGCCGCGCACATCTCGTGGAGGGGAACAGCAAGCTCGAGGCCAGCCGCTCGACCGCCCAGATCGCCGGACCGGGGCTCGCCGGCGTCGTCGTCCAGATTGTCTCGGCCCCGATGGCAATCGTTTTCGACGCCCTGTCCTTCTTGGTCTCCGGTCTGTTCATCGGGCTGATCAGGCAGTTGGAGCCGGCGCCTGAGTCTGTCCGAGCGCCCATGCTGGGCGAGATTCGCGAGGGACTCGCGGTGGTCTTCGGAAACCCGATGCTTCGTGCGATTGCCGGTTGCACCGGCACCTCGAACTTCTTTGCCTCTGTGGCCGGCGCTCTCTACATTCTCTTTGTCACGCGCGAGCTGGGGATGAAGCCGGTCGCGATCGGTGCCGTCTTCAGCCTGGGCAGCCTCGGGGCGCTGGCAGGTGTGCTGCTCGCAGGATCACTCGCTCGGCGGCTGGGCATAGGCCGCGTGATCGTGGCCGCGCCGCTGATCTCAGGTCTGGGATTCGTGCCGGTGGTGCTGGCTACCCCGGCGCTGGCGGTTCCGCTGCTGACGCTGGGCGCGCTGGTCTCTAGTTTCGGGTACCCCATCTACAACATCAGCCAGGTGAGTTTGCGCCAGGCGATCACACCGCACCGGCTGCAGGGACGGATGAACGCCACGATGCGGTTCCTGGTCTGGGGTACGATGCCGCTGGGCGCGCTGGCCGGCGGCGCCCTGGGTCAGGTTCTGGGGCTGCGCCCGACGATCGCGATTGCCGCGGCCGGGGCGGCGCTGGCGTTTGTGTGGGTGTGGCGCTCGCCGGTGCGGGCGCTCAGGCAGATTCCCGAGCCACCCGGGCCGGCAGATTAGCCAACTTTTCCGCCACCGCGCTTGGCGATGTACCGAACCCCTGGCACGTTGGCGAAGTCAGCGTCTTGGCTCCACAGGGTTGCGCCTGAGGCACGCGCGGTTGCCAGCATGATGCTGTCCGCCATTGGGATTCCCAGGTCAAGGCCAATGCGAGCAGCCGCCAAAGCCAGGGGCGCGGTGAGCTCAATGACTGTGCTTTGCAGCATAACCGCAACGGCCTGAAGCGCCTCCCCTTCGCCGCGCTGCCGAAGGACCTGCTTGAAGACCTCGTAGAGGCTCAGGGTGGGAACCAGAAGCTCCGCGGGTGCCTCGATGGCTTTCGCGAAGAACTTGGCATTCGGGCCTTCTGCGAAGTACTCGAGCCAGCCTGAGGAATCGACTACGTTCACACGCGGTCCCGTTCACGGGGCACATCGGTGTCAATTCCCCTGAGGAAGCCCTTCATCTCGCGAACCGGCCGCACAGGAACTAGCTCGATGCGGTCTTGGTAGAGGATGGCCTGAACTTTCTGGCCGGGCCTTAGCTTCAGCTTGTCGCGGATGCCCTTTGGGATCACGACTTGGAATTTCGGCGAGATTGTTACGGTTTCCATCGGCGGCCCCGATCGATCAGTTTATCGTATTACAGCTATTCTATCGATCCCCGGCGAAATCGGCAAGACTCCTCGCAGGGGTAAGGCCTTCGCCGGGACTACCAACCCTTGATCCACATCTCCTCATCCTCGTACACCTTCTCGCCCTCGGCCCGGGCTTCTTCGGCGTCCAGCTCGATCATCCGCCCGGGATTCTCTGCGCCGAGCACCTCCTTGTAGAACTCGTGCTGGATGAGGAGGCTCATAATCTCGTTGGTCCCGGTCCAGATCTGGATGAGCCGGGTGTCCCGTATCATCTTCTCGAGGGGGAAGACGTTGGTGTATCCGATTCCTCCGACGATCTGCATGGCGAGATTGGTCACCTCCCAGGCCGTGTCGGTGGCGAACTTCTTGGCCTCGCTCACCATGCGCCGGGCAGTCGGCCGGCCTTGATCCACGGTTCGGGCCGCGGCCTGCGTGAGCGCCCGGGCCGCGTCGAGCTTTGTGATGGCGTCGGCGATCTTGAAGCTCACTCCTTGAAAGGCCCGAATCTTCTGGCCGAAGGCCTTGCGCCGATTGCTGTACCGGACGGCGACCTCCAGGGCGGCACGGGCCATTCCCAAGGATCCTCCGGCCGAGGTCATCCGCTCGGGAATCATCATCTGGTTGAAGATGGCAGCCCCCTGGTTGAGCCCGCCCACCAGGTTCGCTTCGGGCACCTGCACGTCCCGGAACAGCAGTCGGCCTGTACCGCCTCCTCGGGTTCCCATGAGCTTGTAAAGGTACTTGGCCTCCACGCCCGGGAGGTCCCGCTCAATCAGGATCAGGCTGATGCGCTCGTGGGGCTTACCGGCCGGATTCGTGTTGCAGTACACGAGGAAGAAGTCCGCGGACGCCGCTCCGACGACGAAGCGCTTCTGTCCCCTCACCTTGAAGGCCCGGTCCTTCAACTCGGCCGTCGTCGTGGCGCCGAAGAAGTCGGATCCTCCCCTGGGTTCGGTCAGGGCCTCAGCAGAGACGAGATCTCCTTTCAGCATGGGCTTCAGGAACTTCTCTTTCTGCTCATCGGTCCCGAAGCGTACGATCGCCTCCCCCACGATGGACGGCATGGAGAAGGCGCAGCCGAGCGAGGTGCCCAGGACCCCGATCTCCTCGTGCGCCGCGATCTCCGCGGTCCAGCCGAGACCCCGGCCCCCGTACTCCTTTGGGAAGCGCAGACCTAAGAGATTCCGGTCTCCCAGCGCCTTCACGTACTCTCTGGGATATGTGATCTCGTCGCGATCCATCTTTTGTAGCAACTCTGAGGAGACTCCATGCTTCACGAACTCGCGGATCTCCCGGCTGAGAGCCCTTTCTTCGTCGTTCAGGAAGACGTCCTGTAGCATGGTTCACCCCCTAGGGTTCCCTACCCCTTTTCCCATTGTGCAACGGCACCAGGCACCGGCCGAAAGAGCGGGTGCGGCAGAGGGCGCTTCACGTGAGCAAATTGGGCCCGCCGCTTCGGATCGCGCGTTCGCAGTTTCTCCATCAAGTGCCGCCATTCGAACTCAAGCTGTCCGCGCGTAACGGTGATTCGGCCGCGAGCTCGTGAGCGGCTGATCTTGCCGGCCGTGAAGTTGTGGCCACGACCGGCCGCTTCCTCCAGGACGGCTCGCAAATAGTCGGCGATGAAGCCGACGGGAAGGGATTGCGCTTGAAATCGAGCAAGTTGAGGGTGATGGGTGTATCCTTTGGTCTTCTTCCGCAGAACAGCTTGAGCAAGAAGTGCTTCCCGCCACAGCGCAACCAGCCCGCGGGTGTCGAGGTATTTGGGATGTAGACTCCAGATTCGCATAGCAGTCGCCTATGCAAACCAACCCCCACGAAGACGCTACCGGCGAGTAGGTAACGCATGACAATGCTTCGACCCCACTCAGCGCCGGCTGGGTTCGCGGTGCCCTGAGCTCTGTCCTGCCTTAAGGTGGCCCCATCTTACGCAAGGCGGTAGAGATGGGCGCGGATCAAACCACTAATGGTACTTTGGTCCGCGCCGCGCTCGGAAGAAGCGGTTGTCCGGCAGCTATCTCTTCACGACTATTCCTACGCCGGGACTGGAACTGCGGTGGCTGACGCTATCTCACAACACCCCAGGATTCAGCCGCCACACGGCCCACGAGAGGGCGCCTGCGAAGCTGACCCAGGCCAGGTAGGGGACGAGCAGCGCCCCGGCGAGCGGGCGCACCCTCCAGAAGGTCCAGAGCGCTGCTGCTACGAGGATCCAGAGAACGGTGATGTCAAGGACTGCGGCGCTTCCTGAGCGCCAGGCGAAGAACAGCCACGTCCACAGAGCATTGACGAGTAGCTGAAGGCCGTAGAGGACAAGGGGCAGGCGGGCGGCGCGCCAACCACTGGCGCGAACGACCATCCACGCTGCGAGGGCCATCAGCAGGTACAGAAGAGTCCATACGGGTCCGAAAACCCATGCCGGAGGCGCCCACGACGGCTTCACGAGCGCTTGATAGAACTCCGGCGCGCGGGCCGAGGCGACCCCACCGATCCCTGCAGCCAGGGCGGTGAAGGCGACAATGGCGCTGAGCGTGCATAGCCCCCGGGGGCAGGTGGAAGCGCGATCCTCAATCGAATCCAACGTATTCCCTCCCTCCACAAGATACGATGCCGTGTTGCCCAACGCTCCCGCTAGCAGGCGCGCACCGCTCCTGCGCGCGTCCGGGCTGAGCGGGAAGTTAGACGTGCATTCACGCGCCTGTTCTTAGTGACGGTCGCACGTGCGGCGTCCCTGAATGCACCAAGCTGCGCCTTCGTAGGACGCGCGGACACCAGCGTCCCATTGCTCATGGGGTCCCCAGCTTATACAGTTTGACAGCGTTTTCTCGAAGGACTTTCCTGGCTATACCCACGGCCTCCTCATAGGTAATCTCGTTGTCACGCATCATTTCTGTGAGCGCAAGCGCCAATGCCTGTCGGGAGCTGCGGGTCCCCATGCAAGTGAATTCTTCCCAATTGAGGAAGGGCATGTCCGGATCGAGTTCAAAACCATCGGTTCCGAAGAGGACCTTGTCGGGAGCGACTTCCAACCAACTCCGTATCACCTGGCTGAGTTCTCGCGGATAAACGAGAAATGCGATGGCTGAGAAATCTGCATAGACATTGGGCTTAAGGAGCATGGCCGCGGTTTGCTTGGCAAACGGCCAGCCCCCATGGACGATGACAAAACCGGTTTTGCGCAACGCCGGATCGTTGAAGACCGATTCCAGCAAGATGGGGTTCGAGGTGACTACATCGAAGTACATACCGATGCCAAAGCCCGTATGGATGTGGACGGCCATGTCCAATCGCCCGGCTTCACGGGAGATATAGCGAAACAGGTAGTCCTGCAGCGTCTTGTATTCGCCTGCCGTCGGTTTCCCTCCCGTGGCATATTGGTCATATACGCGCTTTGCCTGTTCCGCTGGCGGATTGGAAATATCCAGCGTGCGCACATAGGCTGTCAGGAACTTGACCGCCACCGCGCCTCCGTGCTTCTGACGTTCCATCGTAGGGGTAACAACCCCGGTCAGATATCCCTCCAGGCTGGGCGGTAATCGGCTCAATCCCAGGTCTGTCAAATGGGTCTTCAGTAAACGCTCCAGACTGCCATATGAGGTAACAAGATCGGATCTCGCTTTTCGCACTTCTTCATTCGAGAGCGGGAACATCAAGGCGTCGGCGTAAGGGACCCAGCGAAAGCGGGGAACGGGTAGGCTGCGGTCCATGACGACGCGATTGGCAAGCATGGTCTCAATGCCTATCTTGTCCAGGATCCAGGTGGGATAGTTGTTGGCCTGCTCACGCATGATCCGCCGTTTGACCTGGACCAACTCATGAGCAAGCTCTTTTGTAGCAGCGCCGCGAGGGAGTCCATAGAGGGCTTGCCAAACAGGGATGAATTCCGGGCTTTTCGGCCGCAGCCGAAAGGGAACAAGCGGCATCTCAGCCCCGGGATCAGTGCCGGCGGTTTCTACGGCGTGATAGCTCAGCGCGCCCCATTCGGTATCGCGCTCACCTTCTTTGAGTGCCCGCAACGGATGGGCATGATTGTCAATGGCCTTCATTGCGGCTATTGCTGTCACAAGTGCAGGGGTGGGGGTTGTCTGCGCCCGTAGCAGATACGCAAAGGCGAAACCCAGGAGGATGCAAAACGCCAACACGAAAAGCATCTTCTTCATTCATCCCGCCTCCCTGTGCTTGTTGAGGACACAATAGCGCGCCAATCATCATCACGGCAACACCCCTCACTCAGGCAACCCCGCCGGTTGCAGGTTTGGCGCGATGAGTTCGTCGCCGGGCATCGAGAGTTGAAGGGCAAGCCCCTGGCGTTTGAAGAACACCGGCTGAAAGAGGCCGAGCACAAGATCGGAGATCTGATGATGGAGAGCGAGGCCCGCCGGGCGGTGGCCCGTAACGGGACTCTAGATCCCTCCCAGGAAGCCGTTGAGGTGAGCGAGCAGACCGGGGTGGCGCTGGCCCGCGTCTGCCGGACGCTCGCCGCGCCGCGCTCGACGACATACGCACGCCGAGGTCGGGCTCTGGAGTCATGCGGGGCACTCCCTGACCGGGTACCGCAGGGCCCAGGCCGCCGGCCAAGTATGATGAGCTGCTGGCGATGATTGGCGTAGGCGCCACAAAGGCCTTCATCGATTCTCCCTCCGGGGATGGCGATAACTCCGACCGCTTCTGGATGTCCGACGCATCGATTGGTTTCGTGTGCGAGGATGACCGCTGGACAAATCGGAGAGCCCGCGGTTACCAGCGCAGAGCCCAAGTCAAGGCCCCATTTCAGCCCCGCATGAACTCCTACCGCGTCCTCCTGACCCCTCGGATGCGACGGAACGGGCGTATTCATCCCCCCGCTTCCTGAGCTCGAAGAAACGAGCGAACACCTCACGAAGTCCGGCTCTCGCTGGCCAGATTAGCAGGACCTCTTTCGTCTTCTATTGCGCAACCGGGCCAATTGTCCAATAATAGCCCCAAATGGAGGAGCTCATCAGAAAGCTTAGGGAATTCGCCGCAGAACGGGATTGGGAACAGTTTCACTCGCCAAAGAATCTCTCGATGGCGTTAGCTGTCGAAGTTGCCGAAATCATCGAACATTTCCAGTGGCTGACCCAGGAAGAGAGCCGCAGCGTCGACCCCGAAGTCCTCGAGAGAGTCCGTGAGGAAATCGGAGATGTCCAGATATACCTCGCCAGGCTTGCTGATCAACTCGGGATATCCCCGCTCGAAGCAGCCCTGGAGAAGCTCGAGATCAACCGTCGGAAGTACCCCCCGGACAAGGCCCGGGGAAGAGCGACTAAGTCCACGGACCTCGACCGATGAGGCTATACATAGGATCCACGCAGCAGTTCATAACGGATGCCGTGCACAACCAAGTTGCGGATAAGCTAGGATCGGCGTTCTTCAACTATTACCGCCATGCGCCCTCACCCGGCGAGATGCAATCCTGGCGCCATTCGTTGGGCTCAATTTCCCAGGTTTTTCAGCACAACAACCTTCTAGATCACGGGGTTATTCTGGAGTACCAGATTCCTTTCACGTCCAAGAGACTCGACTGTCTGGTCACGGGCAAGGACGAGCTGCGCAACGACAACGCGGTCATCATTGAACTGAAGCAGTGGGAAAGATGCGGACCGGCCGATGGAGAGAACGAAGTCATGACATATGTCGGCGGGGCTGAAAGGGAGGTTCTACATCCCTCCGCCCAAGTCGGACAGTACGCGACCTATCTAGGAGATGTCCACACGGCCTTCTACGAACCTCCCAGACCGGTTAGACTCAGCGCCTGCGCCTACCTGCACAATTACCGTTTCATTTCAGACGAAATCCTCCTGGCCAAGAAGTTCTCAAAGATCCGCCGCAGTTTTCCCCTCTTCTCCAAGGACGATGTCGACCGCCTGTCTGGTTTTCTAAGAGCTCGGCTTGAGGGCGGCTCTGGAATGGATGTTCTGGGACGCGTTGAGGACGGGGAGTATCGCCCGAGCAAGAAGCTCATGAAGCATGTTGCCGACGTCATCAAGGGGAAGTCCGAATACGTCCTTCTAGACGAGCAGTTGGTGGCCTACGACCGCGTAATAGCTTCGGCCAAGAAAGGAATGGGCGACAGGAGGAAGACGGTCATCATCATAGAAGGCGGCCCGGGTACCGGAAAATCTGTCATCGCCATCAATCTCATGGCCGATCTCCTCCAGGCCGGCTACAACGCCCATTACGCCACCGGCTCCAAGGCGTTTACCGAGACGCTCAGGAAGATCATTGGAAGCAGGGGCGCTGTGCAATTCAGGTATTTCAACAGCTACGCGGGCGCCAATCCAAACGCTGTTGACGTGTTGATCTGCGACGAAGCCCATCGCATCAGGGAAACCAGCCACAGTCAGTTTGTCCCCAAGGCCAAGCGCGAAGACACTCCCCAGATCCAGGAACTGATCAATGCTTCCAGAGTCGCGGTGTTCTTCATAGATCAGGACCAGATCGTTCGCCCGGCTGAAGTCGGTTCGATCAAGCACATAAAGGAATACGCCGCAAGAAACGATTGCCTTCTCTATGAGCACGAGCTGCAAACCCAGTTCCGGTGTAGCGGTTCCGAGGCTTTCGTCAGTTGGATCAACAACACGCTGGGGATCGCGCGGACGGCTCATGTCTTGTGGACGGGAGAGGAGAGTTTTGATTTCAAGATATTCGATTCCCCGGAATCCCTGGAAAGAGCCATCCGCCTAAAGGCCCAGCAGGGCCATAGCGCCCGAGTGACGGCCGGATTCTGTTGGGAATGGTCCAAGCACAATCCATCCCGTGCACTGAATGATGATGTCGTTATCGGAGACTACAAGAGGCCTTGGAACGCAAGGCATGACGCTGTGAGATTACCTAAGGGTGTCCCAAAGGCACAATTCTGGGCCTACGATCCGAATGGCATCGAGCAAATCGGCTGCGTCTATACCGCCCAAGGCTTCGAATTCGACTATGTTGGAGTCATCATCGGGAACGACATCATGTTCTGCTTCGAAGAGGGGAAATGGATAGGATACCCTGAGAATTCGAAAGACCCCGTGGTTAAGAGAGCAAGAGGCAAGTTCGTCGATCTTGTCAAGAACACATATCGCGTACTGCTTACCAGGGGATTGAAGGGATGCTATGTTCACTTCCTCGACCAGGACACGGAGAGGTTCTTCCGAAGCCGCATGGATATTCCGGCCCCAGCGGCTCGGAAGACAAGGGTAGAGCAACTGCAGCCCTTTGTGAACGCTTTGCCTCTGGTTAGAATTCAGGATCTCGAACACATGACTCCTTCAGATTTGCGTATCCAGCTCGAGGAGGGTTGGCAGGGCGAATGCACGCAGATTGGTGGCGGCCCGTTTCTTCGAGACCGGTTCGTGGTAGAGGCTGAGGACGCATCAATGGAGCCCGGGATTCGGGAGGATAGTCTTTGCGAGTTTCGCGCTCGGCCTGCTGATAACCCGGAGGGTAGAATAGTGCTGGCCCGGATTTCTAGATACGCTAGTAGGACTCCGAGCATCGTCATAAGAAGATACCAGAAATCCCTGGCTGGCTCTTCCGGAGCGGTGGGTGAAACAACCAAGATAATTCTCTCTTCTGAAAACAAGGCATATCCATCCCTGGAGTTGCGGGAAGGCGTAGACTCAGTTGAGGTTCTTGGGGTATTTGCCCGCACTATCGCAGTCTGATGTCTTCATTTCTGCGTTTCTGAACCTGCAACTAGTGGATCTTGAGTGATGTAGTTGTTCCGGACAAGTTTGATAGGCTGTCCATGACCGCGTCTTTCTCGGATCTCGTAAGGTGCGGTGAGCTTCTCTCTCTCACGTCCCCAGGAACCCACCCCCTGCAATCTCGAAGCATCCTCTATGCCGTCCGTGCTCCGGGTGTTCGCAATCCGACGCTGGCGGCCGACGAGGACGAGAAAGAGGAGGAATCACGCCATGGCAGAGACGCGCAAGCGCCCGGCCCGCCGGTCCTGGGCCGAGCCGTGGAAGGTCAAGGTGGTAGAGCCGGTCAGGTGGACGACCCGCGAGCAGCGCGAGCGGGCCATGAGCGAGGCGGGATTCAATACCTTCCTGATGAGGTCGGAGGACGTCTACATCGATCTCCTCACCGACAGCGGCACCTCGGCGATGAGCGATTACCAGTGGGCCGGGATGATGCTGGGCGACGAGTCCTACGCCGGGAGCAGGAACTTCTACAACCTGGAGGCCGCCATCCAGAAGTACTACGGCTACGCTCATGTCGTGCCGACCCACCAGGGCAGGGGAGCCGAGCACATCCTCTCTAGGATGCTCATCAAGTCCGGCGACTTCGTCCCGGGCAACATGTACTTCACCACGACCCGTCTGCACCAGGAGCTGGCCGGGGGCACGTTCGTGGACGTGATCATTGACGAGGCCCACGATCCACGGGCGTGGCTGCCTTTCAAGGGCAACGTGGACCTGAACAAGCTGGAGGCCCTCATCAACAAGGTCGGCGCAGACAAGATCCCATACGTCAGTCTGGCGGCGACCGTGAACATGGCCGGCGGCCAGCCGGTCTCGATGCAGAACGCCAGAGACCTGCGCTCGCTCTGCAACCGCTACGGCATCCGTATCATGCTGGACGCCACCCGCGCCGTGGAGAACGCCTACTTCATACAGCAGCGTGAGGAGGGCTACCGCGGTGTTTCGGTGGCCACAATCCTCCGCGAGTTCTGTTCCTACACCGACGGCTGCACTATGAGCGGCAAGAAGGACAGTTTGGTGAACATCGGCGGCTGGCTTGCCCTCAACGACCCGGCCCTGTTCGACGAGGCCCGCAACATGGTCGTGGTGTACGAAGGGCTGCACACCTACGGCGGTATGTCCGGCCGCGACATGGAGGCCATGGCGCGGGGGATCGAGGAGTCGGTGCAGGACGACCACATACGGGCGCGGGTGGGCCAGGTGGAATACCTGGGGATGAAGCTCCTGGAGTGGAGCATTCCCATAGTGGAGCCGATCGGCGGCCACGCCATCTACCTGGACGCCGCGCGCTTCTACCCGCACATTCCCCAGGACCAGTTCCCAGCCCAGACATTGGCCGCAGATCTCTACCTGGACTCAGGTGTGCGGAGCATGGAGCGGGGCGTGGTCTCAGCCGGGCGCGATCCGGCCACCGGGGATCACCGCTATCCGAAGCTGGAACTCGTACGGCTGACCATTCCCCGCCGCGTGTACACGCAGGCCCACATGGACGTGGTGGCCGAGTCGGTGGATGCGGTGTACGAAGAGCGGGAGAAGACCCGGGGGCTGCGGATGGTCTACGAGCCCAAGTACCTGCGCTTCTTCCAGGCGCGCTTCGAGCGGCTGTGAGCGGGCCAACGGGTCAGCGCCACGCCGGTGATAGTGACCGCGGCGCCGATCAGGTGGCGCAGGCCGAAGGGTTCGCTCAGGATCGCGACCGCGATCCACACTCCCAGGACTGGGATCAGGTAGGAGTACGCGGCCACCCGGGTCGGACCGATCCGGCGAATGCCCTCGTACCAGAACAGGTACCCGAGCGAGCCCGCGCCCAGGGCCGCGTACGCGAGCTGGCTCCAGGCCGCAGGCGAGAGCGCCCACGACTGCCGCGCCAGGTCGGGAAACCCTACCGCCAGTAGCAGGACTGTGCCGAAGGTCATGGAGGCAGCCATGACCGGCAGCGTGCTGTAGCGTCGGTACAGCGGCAGCACGGTGATCGGCGTCACCGCGTAGGACGCGGCGCCGAGCAGCGTCAGGACGTCGCCCTTCAGGTGTCCTGCCGACAGCCCGCCGCTGGCGCTTACGAGCACGACCACCCCACCCAACGCCAGGAGCACTCCCAGGGCCTGCCTGGGCGTGATCCGGTCGGCCCGCGTTGCTGCCGCCAGGAGGAGCGTCATAACAGGGGCCGTGTTGGTGATGAGGACGGAGTTGCTCGCCGTCGTGTAGCCCAGTCCGACGCCGAAGAACGCCTGGTAGAGAGTGACGTTGCACAGCCCGAGCGCCGCGATGCGGGGCAAGTCGCTCCGCGCGAATGACAGCGGCTCCCTGCGCAGCGCGGTTATCAGCAGCAGCCCGAGCGAGGCGATCGCGAAGCGCGTCGCGGCAAAGGAAAGGGGCGTGAACTCGGCGTAGGCGGATTTGATGACGGTGAACGACGCGGCCCACAGCACCACCGTCGTGAGCACCAGCAGGTCGCCCACCCCGAAGGACCTGCGTTCGCCGCTCGCGTGGTCCGCTTCTAGCCTCACGGGCTGTGGCTCACCATCTTTGACTCACGGGCGTCCGGTCCGCCGGGCGGTCCAGGTTCCATCGCCGGCCTGACCGAACGAGTATGTCCCCTCGGCCGTGTCCCCGGACACGGACCCGTCGAACGTCAGCACGACCAACCCGCCACGCAGCACGCCCCACCGTACCCGCGGACCTTCGACGCCGCCGTCTATCCGGGCCTGGGGCAGCCAGTCCAGACTCAGCTCGATAGTTCCCTTGATCACCTTGCGGCGCTGCTGGATCACGACGCGGAACGTCCCGCGGGATTGTGGGTCGGCACCGATCCAAATCCCTTCCCAGGTCCCTGCGACGTTGACGGGTCGGGGGCCGCACCCGGCTACGATCAGCGCTCCCGCGAGGATGGCCAAGAGGACGACCGCGAGCACGATGGCCGTCGCGCCGGAGGCCGTCGCAGACGAGGTCGTCGCGCCGGGCAGCTTACACACGCCGGGCTTTCAGGAAGTCGAACTTGCCGGCCCGCACCGCACCTAGATATTGCCGGCAGAACTCGTCCTGGCCCAGCAGCATCTGCGCCGTGGCCATGTTGGCCATCAGGCGCCGGTCGAGTGGGTCGAGGATGAACGCATCCATCCCGTGTGTCAAACATAGGACCATGAACACCTGGTTGATCTGGGCGCGGTGGGGCAGGCCGAACGAAACGTTACTCAGCCCGCAGATGGTGCGGACCTCGGGGAAGCGTTTCTTGATGAGGTCCAGCGCCTCCAGGAATACCCTCACGCAACCGCTGTCCGTGGCGATCGGGAAGATGAGCGGGTCTATGTATATGTCCTGCGGCGGGATCCCAGCCCCGGTCAGTCCTTCGACCAGCGTTGTGGCCAGCGCCAGCTTGCCCGCGGCCGTTGTGGGAATCCCGTTATCGTCCATGCACAGGGCCACGACCTCGGGCCGGAACTCCCGAACCACCGGCAGGAAGCCGCTCCAGCGCTCGTGCTCCAGGTTGATCGAGTCCAGCATGGCCTTTCCCCGGTGTACCTCCAGACCGCGCCGCAGCGCCAGCGGATTCGGACTGTCAACGCTGATCCTCGCGTCGCAGGCCTCCTGGATCGTCCGGATCGCCCAGGCCAGACACTCGACCTCGTCCTCCATCAGCGTGGCGCAGTTGACATCCACCAGGTGCGCGCCGGCCTCAATCTGCCGGCGGGCCAGGTCCACGATGGCGGCGCCGTCCCGGGCCTCCAGCAGCGGCTGGATCTGCCTGCGGGTCGAGTTGATCAATTCGCCGACAATCAGCATGGCTTCCCTCCTTGCCCTGCGAACCGAACTGCCAGGTCCACGCCGTCCTGCGCGGTCTCGCCGTAGCCGTCGGCCCGGATCTTGTCGCAGAACGCCTGCGTCACCGGACTACCTCCGATCAGGATCGCGTGCCGGTCCCTGATCCCACGGGCCACGAACAACTCGACCACCTCGCGCATCGAGGGCATCGTGGTGGTCATCAGCGCCGATAGGCCGACGATCTGGGCTCCGGTCTCCTGGGCTTTATCGGCGAACTTGCCTGGGTGCACGTTGACGCCCAGGTTGTGGACCTCGAAGCCGGCCACCTTCAGGAGAGTCGCGTATAGATCTTTACCGATCGAGTGGACGTCGCCCTTGACAGTGCCGATGACCGCGACCCACTGCCTGGGCCGGCTCTCGCCCAAGCCCACGAGGGCGGGCTCGATCAGCTCCAGTGCACTGAGGAACACCTTGGCCGCCAGCATCAGCTCGGGGAGGAAGACCTCCATCGCCTGGAACTTTTCGCCGATGGCCTTGATGCCGCGCGACAGGCCGCCCTCCACCAGGTCCAGCGGCGGGATGCCGGCCTCGAGCGCCTGTGCCACCAGCGCCCGGGCGCCGTCCTCGTCGTAGGTTAGGATCGCCTGCTTGAGCGCGTCGAGGATCTCCGTCCGGTCCATCAGGTTCCTCCACCCCACCCGCGGACCGCGGCCGCGATCTGCCGGATGTGCGCCGGCGTGCTCCCACAGCAGGCGCCCACGATGCGGGCCCCGGCGTCGAGAATCGCGGGATACCCCGCGGCCATCTCATCGGGCGGCAGATCGTAGACCGTGCGGTCATCCACCAGCCTGGGGAGCCCAGCATTGGGGTACGCCGCGAGCGGCCGCGTCGTGGCCTCGCGCATCTCCCGGATGATTACCGCGGCGCGGTCAGGGCCTCCCTCGCCGCAGTTGCAGCCGACGATGTCCGCGCCGGCATCGGTCAGAAACCGGGCCGCTTCCGCCGGCGAGGAGCCCCAGAGGGTCCGGTCAATGTCCTTCTCGCGGCCGTACTTGAAGAACATCGTGCACATGACCGGCAGGTCAGTTACCTCCCTGGCCGCGCGGATCGCGATCAGGGCTTCTTCAGGGACCATCATCGTCTCGATCGCCAGCAGATCCACGCCGGATGCGGCCAGCACCGCCGCCTGCTCCGTGAAGTTGGCGCGAAACTCCTCCAGAGGGACGTCACCCAGCGGCTCGACGGTGTCAGGGAGATGGCCGGTGGGGCCGATCGAGCCGGCGACGTACTTCCCCGGCGGACAGACCGATCTGGCGATCTCGACCGCCCGGCGGTTCAGATCGCGGGCGCGGTCCGCCAGGCCGTAGGCCGCCAGCTTGAGCCGCGTGCCGCCGAAGGTGTTGGTCTCCACTATGTCGCTTCCGGCTTCCAGGTAGGCTCGGTGGATCTCGCGGATGGCCTCGGGCCGCGTCTCGTTCCACAGCTCGGGGCAACCCCCGTCCCGCAGTCCGGCCTCGAACAGCATGGTGCCCATCGCGCCGTCGAGGATCAGCACCTCGGTGCGCAGCCGTTCCAGCAACTCTCGTCCTCTCGATGCCATTGGTCTGCTCACTCCATGCCTCCCGGGGGCGGGAACGTGACGGCTTCCAGGAACACCTGCTGAAACTCGGGGTACGTGGCCAGTGAGATGTGCCGGATCTTGGCTGCCAGCTCGTCTGCCCTCCGCCGCTCCGTCTCCGAGACGAGTGCCATCTGCGCGCCCAGCCCGGCGGCGTTGCCGACGTAGCTGATTCGATCGAGCGGCAGCGCGGGGATAAGACCGATGCGTATCGCGCTGCGCACATTGAGGTAGTTGCCGAACCCGCCCGCCAGCATCAGCTCGGCTATCCTGCCTTCCGACGTTCCGCTTATCCGCTCCAGCATGGTGATCGCGCTGCGGATCGCGCCTTTGGCGAGCTGCACCTGACGCACGTCCGCCTGGGTCAGCACGATGTCCTCTCCTGAGGCGGTCTCGTCGCCCCGCGCCAGCACAAACGCCGGCGCCTCGCCGGCAGACGAGACAACCCGCCGGCGGAGCGCATCAGGGACCGAGGCCGGTGGATCGGGATGCAGCCGCCCGGATGGGTCCAGGATGCCCGCATCCAGCATGCCGGCGACCGCATCGAGGATGCCGGATCCGCACACGCCGAGCGGCGCGTCGCCGCCGATTGTGTGGTAGGCGACATCGCTCCCGAGATGAACCTGGTCTATGGCGCCGCGCGCCCCCCGCATGCCGCAGTGGATCTGTCCGCCCTCCAGCGCCGGGCCGGCCGGCGCCGAGCAGGCGATCAGGCCGTCGGGCGATCCCAGGACCACCTCGCCGTTGGTGCCGATATCCGCGGCGATCCGGGGCTCGGTACTCGTGTAGAGGCGTGTGGACAGGACCATGCCGACCGCGTCGGCGCCCACGAACCCGGCGACGATGGGGAGCAGGAAGACCGGGACCTGCGGGTCCAGCCGCAGGCCGGCCTCGTGCGCACGCAGGCGCATGCTGCTGCGGACCACCGGCGTGTACGGCGCCTGCCCCACGGGCGTGGGATCAATGCCCAGGAACAGATGGTGCATCACGGTGTTGCCCACGATCACGGTCTTGTAGATGGCGTCACGGTTGATGCCAGCGGCGGAGCAGAGTTCCTCGATCTGCCCGTTGAGGAGCCGGACGATCCTGGTCTGGAGCGCACGCACGTTGGATGGGTTCTCCTGCGCGAACGCAATGCGGGATATCAGGTCACCCCCGAACGCGGCCTGGGGGTTCAGGCCGGAGGCGGACGCGACGACCGTACCGTCGGGCAGGTCCACCAGGTAGCCCACGACCGTGGTGGTCCCGATGTCGAACGCCAGCCCAAAGGCAGGGTTCTGCTCCACGCCGGAGTCGAGAAGGAAGCCCGCCGCCGACCGCAGTGCCCGCGTGTCGGACATGATCTGGAAGGCGACCTCTTCCAGGATAGGGGCAACCAGGACCGTCAGCGGCTCGCCGATCTCGGCCTGGCACGCCAGGCGAAAGCGCTCTCGCACTTCGTCTTCGCCGAGCTGGACCCGGTCGGCCAACGTAGGCGGTGGGACCGCGCCCGCGACCACTTGGACCCGGCAGCTCCGGCACCGGCCGCGCGCGCCGCAGGTGGCCACGATCTCCAGACCCGCCTGCCGCGCCGCGGCCAGGATCGTGGTGCCCCTGGGCACCTCCGTGGTCCGCCCGTCCGGCTCGAACCTGACCGTGATCATCGTGCCACCGTGATCATCGTGCCACCGTCATCATCGCGCGGCCACGGGGACCAAACCGTAGAGCCCTGAGGCGGACTTGAGGGGCAGCATCACGCAGGCCTCGGTCAGCCGCACCGACACACCGGCGCCGTCGAACGCAGAGAACAGGGCGCGCTGTTGCTCCAGGCCCCAGTCTCCGAAGCCGGGCGCCATCCGCCCGGTCAGCCGCAGCCCCTGCGCACGGCACTCGGCGGCCAGGCGACGCCTGATGTCCTTAATGAGAATCTCTATCACTACCCACCCCGCGGTGTCCAGCAACAACCCTTCCACAAACTGTCCGTCGCGGACCATCTCCTGCGCGCGCCGCTCCAGTTCCGACCCGACGGTGAGGAGCACGATCGCGACCTCTACCGCCTGGGCGAGCCGGCGCGCCAGCGCGCGGCTGTGGAAAGCGAGGCCACCGGCAAGCAGCACGCCGCCTGCGGTCTCAACCCGGGTGAGCCGCCCGCGCGCCAGCCACGCCCGTGGTTCCACCAGCGTTTCGGCCAGCGCGGCCATCCGCGCAGCGGTCTCCCGCACGACCGGCGAGACCGCCTCGATCTTCCGGTACTTCTGCAGCCTCAGGATGAGGCCCGGATCCACGCGGGGCCGGGCCAGGGTGATCTGCTCGACCATCCGGTGCGCGCCTGTTGTGCCTCGTGATGAAACGGCGTATCCTTCCAGCGGTTCGACCCACCGCCGCGTTCTCCTACCCCCGGGATTGTTCCCGCGGCTCGGCAGGCCTCCCGCGCGGTCTGGTCGAAGGAGATAGGAAGGACCGGCAACCTGACTCGGGCGGGAAAGGGGCGAGAAGAATGAAGGGTAACGAGAAGATGCTATCGGCGCTGAACCAACTCCTGGCGGACGAACTCACCGCCATCAGCCAGTACATGGTGCACTCGGAGATGTGCGCCAACTGGGGATACGAGAAGCTTCACAAAGCCATCGAGGGACAAGCGGTGGACGAAATGCACCATGCCGAGTGGCTTATCCAGCGCATACTGTTCCTGGATGGCACGCCGGTTGTCTCGAAGCTCAATCCCATGAAGATCGGCGCTACCATACCCGCGATGATTACGAACGACCAGGAGGCCGAGATTGACGCGGTGGCTGCCTACAACAAAGCCATCGCGCTGGCGCGCGAGGTAGGTGACAATGCCAGCGTTGACCTGTTGACCCGCATCCTCAAGATGGAAGAGGACCACGAGGATTGGGCGGAAGTGCAGAACGCTCAGATCGAGCAGATGGGCCTGGCGAACTACCTGACCAACCAGACCTAGGACGCTGCGACGGGTTAGTCTGTGCGGGCCAACTCAAGGACGCAGTCGCTGGGCGAGGAGATCGCAAACAGCGTCAGCCACGGCGTGGGCGCGCTGGCAGCGGCCGTAACCGCTCCATTCCTGATTGTTTCCGCGGTTCGAAGCGGGGATGGCCTCGGAATCGCGGGCGCGAGTATCTTCGCGACCACGATGCTGCTGCTTTACCTGATGTCCACGCTATACCACTCGCTGGCGAAGGGGCGGGCCAAGCGCGTGTTTCAGATCTTGGATCACTGCGCGATCTTCCTTCTGATCGCCGGCACCTATACGCCGTTCACCCTCGGTGCGCTGCGGGGTACGTGGGGCTGGACGCTGCTCGGGCTCGTGTGGGGCATAGCGATCGCGGGCATCGTGCTCAAGGCAGTGTGCGGGGTGAGGTACCCGGTCCTGTCGATAGCGCTCTATCTGGGGATGGGATGGCTGATCGTCATCGCGGCTAAGCCCCTCTGGACCCATCTGCCGCTACCCGGCCTGCTGTGGCTCGTGGCCGGCGGCATGGCGTACACGGTGGGCGTCGGATTCCTGGCAGCGGAGCGGGCTCGCTACGGCCACTTCGTCTGGCACCTGTTCGTTCTCACGGGTACGGCCTGTCACTTCGTCGCAGTGCTGAGGTACGCGGGCTAGCATGCCCGCGGGCGCTCCCAGTGAGACGTAAGGACAAGGAAATCCCGAATAGAGATCTGATCGACAAGGTCATGGCGCAGGCCCAGGTCTGCAGGTTGGGGCTGTGCAAAGACAACGTGCCCTACGTAGTTCCCGTGTCCTTCGGCTATGACGGTGCCTTCATCTACTTTCACTCGGCCAGGGAGGGCATGAAGCTGGACTACCTGGCTTCCAATAATAGAGTCTGCTTCGAGTTGGAGCACGATGTTAGGGTCATCCCAAGCTCCGGTGAAGCCTGCGAATGGTCCTTCTCCTTCTACAGCGTGATCGGGTTTGGCACGGTTGAGGAGATAGTGGATTCCCAGGGCAAGGCCGATGCGCTGAACCAGATAATGAGGCACTACTCCGGCAGGGAATGGAGCCTCAACGAGCGGTCGCTCGAGAAGACGCGGTTGTGGCGCATCTCGATTGAGCGGATCACGGGCAAGCGATCTAAGGACAAGAATCGTGGAGTAGCGGAGATTCGTCGCGCCGGGGAGTAAGGACTCGGGGGACCGCAAGAGCTCCGGCACTTGGGTGGAGGGCAAGCGTTGCGCAGGGCGGGCGCGTGTTTCAGTTGAAGACATTTATGTTAGGCGACCCTCTGGAGCCATCTTCTCCCATGGAAGACGAACAGTTCTGGGTCCGGCTTGACGAATTCGTGGCGTCGCACCGCATTCGGGTCGATCGGCCGAAGGGGCTATCATATCCTGAGGAGCCAGATCTTGTGTATCCGCTGGACTATGGCTTTCTGGAGGGCACTCTCTCCGGCGATGGTGCCGAGGTCGATGTCTGGGTTGGAAGCCTTTCCGGGGGTACTGTCACCGGCCTTCTTGTAACGGTAGATGAGAAGAAGCATGACGCTGAACTGAAAGTTCTTGTGGGTTGCACAAGGGAGGAAGCAAGGCAGGTCCTTGCCATCCACAACTGCGGGATGCAATCGGCCATCCTGGTGCAGCGCGCAACCTGACCACGTATGATGTGGAGAGCGGAACGATTCTATCGTAGCGGTGCCCGATGCGTCTCGCGCTTTGTCATGCTCGTTGGTCCGCAGGCTCGAAACAGCCCCCACAACAACTGGCTGAAGCTGGCCCGGCAGGCTAGCGCTCAGGCGCGTCTCTCAGTGCTCGCAGTCTCACTTTGGAGTGAAGGAGGTTCTGCCCGTTTCCGCCGGGCAGCTTAGCTCGAGGCCGTCAGGCAAGCTACTCATGGCGAAGGGGGAATCTCATTGAAAGCGAGAATGCTGCAGCGGCTGGAGCAGCGTGGGTATGCGGGGAGTGTTGCATCAATCCAGCACCTTCATGACCTACGGCGGGACATAGAGGCCAACTATGGCAGCGGCTCATTCGATGAGGAGTTTCATCAGGAACGTCTGACTGGATTTGCCTTCAGCCCACCCGAGAGTCTGTTAGAGGCTCGGTCTCTGCTTGTGGTGGCCGTAAGGCAGCCTCAGATGCGTTTCGCCTTTGCCT
This sequence comes from bacterium, assembly GCA_031082185.1. NCBI lineage: Bacteria > bacterium. The sequence continues at coordinate 62,263 of JAVHLI010000006.1, forward strand.
GGAAAGGGGAGCTGATGCCAATCATTGTGCCCCCCACGTACATACACTGGCGAGAGACCGACCGGCAAGTTCAAGAAACCTTGGCCGAGGTTCTCGGTCCAGAAGGGTATCAGGTGGTTCAGGCATTGCTGCCGAAGAAGCCCCTCGCAGCACACAGCGGGTTGGCAGCGTATGGTAGGAACAACATCACATACGTTGCTGGGATGGGAAGTTTTCATCGGTTGGTGGCCTTCTACACTGATCTGCCGTGTGAGGGGGAGAATTGGCAGGAATCAAGGATGGTGGAACGGTGTAAAGACTGTCAGGCCTGCATCAGGCAATGTCCGTCGGGCGCGATCAGCACAGAGCGCTTTCTGCTGCATGCGGAACGGTGTATCGCGTTCCATAATGAGAAGCCCGGCGAAGTCCCCTTTCCGGCGTGGTTGGAGGCTTCGTGGCATGATTGTCTGGTGGGTTGCATGCAATGCCAAAGGGTCTGCCCGGAGAACAAAGAGTTCGTGGGGTGGGTTGAGGAGGGAGCGCAATTCTCATTGGAGGAGACGGCGCTCCTTGTGGCCGGGACACCACTTGAGCAACTGCCCGCCAGGATGGTGAAGAAGCTGGAGGAGTGCGGCCTGTTGGACATGGTTGATATTCTTCCGCGTAACTTGAGGGTTCTGCTCGAGAGGATGGGGTAGTGATCACGGCGAATTGTCTTTAATTTCCCGCCCGGTCCGCGCGTGCTCCTCCCAGATGGACGCCGGCAGCCGTTCGCCGAACTGCTCGAACAGCGTCCGCTGCTCCTCCAGCTCCTGCAGCCAGCCCTCCCGGTCGTAGCTCAGAGCTTCCGCCACCGCGCTGTGGGGGGCCTCCGGGCCACCCAGCTCCAGGCCGGTCAGGTCCAGGTCGTCAGGTGACGGGATCAAGCCCACAGGGGTCTCGACTGCCCGGCCCCTGCCCCTGATCCGCTCGACGATCCATTTGAGGACGCGCACGTTCTCTCCGAACCCGGGCCAGAGGAACTGCCCGTCGGCGCCGCGGCGGAACCAGTTAATGCGGAAGATCTTGGGAGGCGCGGCCAGCCGCCTGCCCATCTCCAGCCAGTGAGCGAAGTAGTCGCCCATGTTGTAGCCGCAGAACGGCAACATCGCCATGGGATCTCGGCGCACCACACCAACCTTGCCGGTGGCCGCCGCCGTGGTCTCGGTTCCCATCGAGGCGCCCATGTAAACGCCGTGCTGCCAATCGAACGCCTCGAAGACCAGTGGAACATCGCGCGAGCGCCGCGCTCCGAAAATGATGCCGGAGATCGGCACCCCCTTTGGATCCTCCCAGCGGGGCGAGATGGTGGGGCAGTGGCGCAGGTAGGCGGTGAACCTGGAGTTCGGATGAGCGGCGGGTCCGGCCTCGCTCTGCCACGGCCGCCCCTGCCAGTCCAGGAGCCCGTCGGGCGGTGCGTCGCTCATACCCTCCCACCAGGGCTCTCCATCCGGGGTTAGGGCCACGTTGGTGAACATGGCGTCTTGGTGAACCATCTCTAACGCGGCGGGGTTCGTCTTGATGTTGGTCCCCGGCGCCACCCCGAACGAACCGCGCTCGGGGTTGATGGCTCGGAGCTGACCCTGATCGTCCACGTTCATCCAGGCGATGTCATCTCCAACCGTCCACACCCGATAGCCCGGCAGCGCCGATTGCACCATCGCCAGGTTGGTCTTGCCGGACGCGCTGGGCATGGCCGCAGCCAGGTAGGTCACCTCGCCCGAGGGATCCTCGAGCCCCAGGATCAACATGTGTTCCGCCATCCAGCCCTCCTGCCGGGCCTGCCAGGAGGCGATGCGCAGCGCATGGCACTTCTTCGCCAGGATGGCGTTGCCGCCGTACCCGGTGCCGATGCTCCAGACCAGCCGCTCCTGTGGGTAGTGCAGGATGAACCGCCGCTCCGGGGAGAGGTCCGCCAGCGTGTGCAGGCCGGCGACGAAGTCCTCCGGGGTGCGCAGATGCTCCAGCGCCACGCGCCCCACCCTGGTCATGATGTGCATGCTGGCCGTGACGTAGGCGCTGTCGCTGACCATGATGCCGACCCGGCTGTAAGGTGATCCCACCGGCCCCATCAGGTAGGGTATGACGTACATGGTCCGACCCCGCATGCTTCCCCTGACGATCGCCCCCACCCTGTCCCTGGCCTGGTCCGGGGCCATCCAGTTGTTGGTGGGCCCGGCGTCCTCGCGCCGAGGGGTGCAGACATAGGTCAGGTGCTCGGTGCGGGCCACGTCCTGTGGATGGCTCCGGTGAAGGTAGCAGTTGGGATAGGTGGACTGGTTCAGGCGGTGCAGGGTGCTGTCGCTGAGCATCGCATCAACCAACAGACGGAACTCTTCTTCCGAACCTCCATGCCAGATCACGCGGTCGGGATGGCACAAGCGCGCCACCTCGTCCACCCACTGTTCTGCCACTGCGGTTACGGCCATCTAGATCCAACCTCCTCGTCTGTCAGAACCGTTCCATCCGCCAGCCTTCTTCGCGCAGGACCACGGTCGCACAGCACCCCGCCTCGCGCAGCATCGCTTCCGCCTCGGCGTAGAAGGCGGCAACGTGCTCGGGCTTATGGGCGTCGGCGGTGACGACCAGGGGAATCTCAAGTTCCACGCAACGCCGGACGATCCACGGGCTGGGATGCGGTGCCGCCGACGGGCCACGCCATCCCGAGGTGTTGACCTCCACGATCAGGCCTGACTGCGCGCAGGCCCGCAGAGTGGCCTCCACCTCGTCCCTGTACCACCTTGCGCCCTCGCTGAAGTAGCACCCATCTCGGTTCCATCTGTTTATGTGATCCAGATGCGCCAGGATCGCTACGTGACCCCACTCTGCCAGCTGCCGCACACGCCCGTAGTATTCGGCAACCAGCGCCCGGGCATTGCCACCGAATATCTCGCGCAGCCCCCGCTCGAACTCCTGCCGTGTGTAGTCGAAGGCCCAGGGTACTCCTGCCGCGTCGTGCCCGAGGAAGTGGACGCCGCCGATCAGGAACTCGAATCGGACCGGCGCCACGATCTCCCACATAGGCGCTGCGTACTCAGGAATGAAGTCGAACTCCATTCCCAGGTGCACGCGCAGCCGCCCTGCGTAGGACTTCCGGAGCCGCTCGACCTCGGCGCAGTATGCCGGCAGATCACCAGCCCGCAGGGCGAAGTCGTTGGGAAAGGTAAGCGGCGAGTGGCTGGAGATCCCTATTGCCTCCAGCCCGGCGCCGAGGGCGGCATCAAGGTACTCTGCGATCTCGCCCTCTCCGTCGCAGTAGCGGTTGTGGGTGTGGTAGCTGGTCGTCAGCATATCTCGCCTGCGCCGGTCCGGCCAATCACCGGCGTTGCTCCTCTGGCGGCCGGACGTTGCGAAACATCCGGAAGAGGAGCAGGTCGTAGATGATCTTGAGCCCGCCCCCCACAAAGAACGGCACGCCCAGTCCGACCATCTGCATCGCCACGCCGGCCACGATCGGTGTCGTGGCCTGGGCCAGGTTGCGCGCGATGTTCGTCACCCCGGCCGCTGCCACGCGTTCCTCGGGATCCACCACGGCCACGACGTAGGACTGGCGCGTGGGGACGTCCATCTGAGAGAGGGCGTGGCGGGCCAGGATCAGTCCGATCGCCCACGGCAGCGAGGGCGCCAGAGGGATGGCCATCAGCAGCACGTTGGAGGGCAGGTGCGTGAACACCATCGTGTTGATTAGGCCGATGCGCTCGGCGACCCTGGCCGCGGCCAGGAAGGAGGCGGCCTGCAGCAGGCCGACGCCCATGAAGATCGGGCCGAGGATCTCCGGCCCTGCTCCCCAGCGCAGGTTGAAGTAGTAGGCGATCAGGCTCTGCACCACGAACCCACCGCCGAGCGAGTCCAGACTGAACAGCGCTGCCAGCTTCAGGACAATTCCGCGTGAGCGCCGCAGGCCGTAGCCCGACGGGCTTCCCGCTATTACCTCTACGCGGTTGCTGAGTCGCGTGAAAAGCCACAGCGCGACGCAGGCAAACGCGGCATAGGCCAGGAACATCGTCCGAAACGACATCCTGGGATCCATGCCCAGGGCCTGCTGCAACAGGACCGGTGTGCCGGCGGCCAGCGCGCCCAGGGAACCTGCCAGCGCGCCGACCATGTTGTATATAGAGAACAGCCGCGTCCGGTGCTCTTGCGCAGTCGTCTGCGGCAGAATCGCCTGCTCGAGCGAGAGAAAAGGGCCAACCTCACCCGAGGTCGCGCCCACAGTACCGGTCAGCGATGCCAGGATGAGCAGGGGATACCAGGTGCTGAACGCGAACGCCGCTCCGCTGCCGGCCATGAAGACCGCGCTGATCTGCAGCATCCTGCGCCGGCCGTACCGGTCGGCGGTCCCTGCGAACAACGCGGTGAGCGCGGCCGATCCCAGCAGGGTCGCGGTCAGCACCGCGCCTACCTGCCAGGGCGCGAAGCCCGCCTCCTTGAGGTAGACGCCCAGCAACACCGACTGGAACCCGTAGGCGAACGTCCGGACCGCGCGTGCGCCCAGGATAAGCCGGCCGTCAATCGAGATCCAGGAGGAAGAGGGCAGGCCTTTGGCAGAACTCACCATGCCAGGTAACTTCGGCGACATGCCGAGCCAACCCTACGCTGAGGTGGTTGTTGTGATGAGTACACGGCGTCGAATAGGGATCCTGACCGGGGGAGGGGACTGCCCAGGGCTGAACGCCGTCATCCGGGCCGTGGTGCTGTCCGCTGCCGTCGGGATGGGCTGGGAGGTACTGGGCATCGAGGACGGGTTCGACGGCCTGCTGCACGATAGGATCCGGCCGCTGGAAAGCGACGACGTGCGCGGCATCCTGACGCAGGGCGGCACGATCCTTGGGACCACCAACCGCGGGAACCCCTTTGCCTGGCCGGTCGAGCGCGATGGACGCCGGGAGGTCGTGGATGCGTCCCGCACGGTGTTGAAGCGAATTGAAACCCTCCGGCTGGACGCGCTGCTCGTCATCGGAGGCGACGGCACCCTGCACATCGCAGATGCGCTGTACCGGATGGGCGCGCCTATCGTCGGTATTCCCAAGACCATTGACAACGACATCTCGGCCACGGATGTGACGTTCGGATTCGACACCGCGCGGCTCACGGCGACCGAGGCGATTGACAAGCTCCACACGACCGCTGAGAGTCACCACAGGATCATGGTCGTGGAGACGATGGGCCGCAACGCCGGATGGCTCCCATTGGAGTCCGGGATCGCCGGGGGCGCGAACTCGGTGTTGATCCCGGAGATCCCGTTTCGTCTCGAGGTCGTCGCCCAGGCAATCGAGGAGCGGGCGGCCCGGGGGCGGCGGTTCTCGATCGTGGTGATCTCCGAGGGGGCCGTCCAGGTCGGCGGGGCTCAGGTCGTTGTGGAGGAAGGCGGTCCGGGCAGGCTGCCCAGGCTGGGCGGGATAGGGCAGCAGGTCGCTAATGCCTTAGGCGACATGACCGGCCGAGAGACCCGGTGTACCGTGCTGGGGCATCTCCAGAGGGGCGGGAGTCCCACCCCGTTCGACCGGCTGTTGGCCACGCGGTTCGGGGTGCGCGCGGTGGAGTGTGTCATGGAGGGACGCCTGGGCCAGATGGTCGCGCTGCGGGGACCGTCGGTTGTCGCGGTGCCGATATCCGAGGCGATCACCGAACCCAAGCGGGTGGCTCCCGACGGCGAGATGGCCCGTACGGCGCGCGAGTTGGGGATCTCGCTGGGGAGTGAAGTTTGAGCCAGGGGTCAGGAGGTGTTGAGATGCGGATAGCGGTGCTGACCGGCGGAGGTGACGCGCCGGGTTTGAACGCGGCGATTCGTGCGATCACCCGGCGGGCACTCGATGGGAACCACGAGGTCATCGGGATCCGAAAGGGCTGGTTGGGTCTGCTTGATGGGGACACCTTTCCCCTGACCCGGGACAGCGTGTCGGGTATCCTGCCGCGCGGCGGGACCATCCTGGGCACCTCGCGCACGAACCCGTTTAAGGCCGACGACGGCGAGGCGCGCCTGCTTCAGATGATCGAGCGGCTGGGAATTGACGCCATCATCGCCATCGGCGGCGACGACACTTTGGGCGTGGCCCTCAAACTATTCCAGATGGGCGTCAAGGTGGTCGGGGTCCCCAAGACCATGGACAACGACGTGCCGGGCACCGACTACACGATCGGTTTCGACACCGCCGTGAACATCGTGATGGACGCCTGCGACCGGCTGCACACCACGGCGGAGGCCCATCACCGCGTGATGATAGTTGAGGTCATGGGACGCGATGCCGGCTGGGTGGCCGGGGTCGGCGGCCTTTCCGGAGGCGCCGATGTCATCCTCGTTCCAGAGGTCCCGTTTACGATCGAGGAGGTGTGCGAGATCGTACGCCGGCGCCATGCGCGCGGGCGGACCTTCAGCATCGTGGTGGTCTCCGAAGGGGCCAGGCCGACCGATTTCGGGATGCAGATCACGCAGGATGCCCGCGTGGATGAGTTCGGCCACGTGCGCCTGGGCGGGATAGGAGCCCTGCTTGCACGCGAGGTCGAGGCGCAGACGGGCTACGAGACGCGCGTGACCGTGTTGGGCCACCTGCAGCGGGGTGGATCACCCACCGTGTTCGACAGGATACTTGCGACCCGCTACGGGGTGGCGGCGGTTGAAGCCGTGGAAGAGGGGCGCTTCGGCGTGATGGTCGCCCTGCGCGGTACGAAGATCACCACCGTCGGCCTTGAGGAGGCGCTTGCCGGCACGAGCCCGCTCGACCCGGAGCTGTTCCGGCTCACGCGGTTGTTCCACTAGACCGCCGCTACTTGACGAGCCGGCGCCGCATCAGCACGACGGGCAGCGGGAACATCGCCACCGTGACCGTCAGGATCCACGCCAGGTCCTTGGCATGGCGCGCTTCCACCGTTCCCAACGCCAGCGCCCGACTGAGGCTGACGACGTGGGAGAGCGGCGTGAACCAGGCCGCGGTGCGCACCCAGGCCGGCAGGGCATCAAGGGGAAAGAAGACGCCGCTGAACATGAACATCGGCGTAACGAACAGGGCGAAGTAGAACGTGAAGTAGTCTATGCTGGGGTTGGCCGCGGTGAAGGTCATTGCGATGACCGAGAACATCAGGCCCGATAGAAGGAACAGCGGTGGGATCAGCAGGGCAAGCGGTGACCGCACGGTGCCGAACAGTGTGATCACCACCAGGAACACCGTACCGTAGAGCACGCTCCGGGTCGCTCCCCACCAGACCTCACCGATCACCACGTCCTCGACCCCCAGCGGGGTCGTGATGACCGCGTCGTAGGCTTTCTCGTAGTGCATCTGCACGTAGGCGTTGTAGGTGCACTCGAACGTGGCCCCGAACATCGCCGCGGTCGCCACCAGCCCGGTGGCGACGAACGTGAGATAGGGCAGCCCGCCGATTGTGCTGAGGTACGCACCTATTCCAAAACCCATCGCCAGCAGGTAGATCACCGGTTCCAGGAAGTTCACCGCTATGGACTCCGGGAAGATGCGCCTGAAGATGTAGGCGTTGCGCTGCCAAAACCGGAACGCGCCACGGGGCGAGAAGAACAGGAACGAGGACGGGCCGAGCGCGCGCGGCGCCATCAGTCGCGGAGCCTCCTGCCGGTGAGCTTGAGGAACGCGTCCTCGAGGGTGGCGCGCCGCAGCGTTGCGGACTCCAGGGAGACGCCCTGTTCTCGGATGCGGCGCAGCAGGGTCTCGCCATCTTGCGTGGGCAGCATCAGGAGGTCGCCGTACACCTCATGGGTCTCTGCCAGGTCGCCGGCGATGCTCAGTACCCGCTTCAGGACGTCCTGATCACCCCAGTCCGCGTCGTTGGCCCTCAGTTCAACCACCTCGCGGCCGGCGTGGGCGGCTATCAGGTCGGCGGGTGAGCCCTCGGTGACGATGCGGCCCTGGTCCATGATGGCGATGCGATCGCACAGCGCCGCTGCCTCCTCCATGTAGTGAGTGGTGAGTATCTGGGTGACGCCCGTTCGCTTGAGCTGCCGCAGTTTCTCCCATGCCAGTTGCCTTGCCTGTGGGTCGAGTCCGGTCGTCGGCTCATCGAGTACGAGCAGTTCGGGCTGCGGCACGAGCGCCCGTGCCACCATGAGTCTCCGTTTCATGCCGCCGCTCAGGTACTCAACCTTGTCCCCGGACCGGTCCGTGAGCGATACAAAATCCAGAAGCTCATCGGCCCGCTGCCCGGCCAATCTCCACGGAATGTCGAAGTAGCGCGCGAAGATCACCAGGTTTTCGCGCACCGTCAGCGCGGTGTCCAGCGTGTTGTCCTGGGTGACGACCCCCAGCCGCGCCTTGATCGCGCGGGGGTGCGTGCGCACGTCCATGCCCAGCACCCGTAGGTCGCCCGAGGTCGGTGGCAGCACGCAGTAGATCATCTTCATCGTGGTGGTCTTGCCGGCGCCGTTGGGGCCCAGGAAGCCGAAGCACTCGCCGGGACGAACCTCGAACGAGATGCCGTCCACGGCAGCCAGGTCGCCGTAGCGTTTCACCAGGGCGCGCGCCTGCACCGTTTGCATCGCTCAGCGCGTCGGGGTGACCTTGGTTAGACCTCGGGGCCTGTCAGGGTTCAGGCCGCGTGCGACCGAGAGGTGGTAGGCGAAGAGGTGCACGGCCGGAGATGCGACGATGGGCGCCAGCGGTTCGGGCAGGCCGGTATGGATGGCCACGTCTCCCGGGTCGTCGTCAAACGTGAACGTGAGCGTGGTGACCGACCGGCTGCGCAAGCGGTCGCGAAGGTCAATCAGGCCGGCCTTGCTCTTTCCCGGCGGCAGGAGCAGCAACACAGTGCTTCTTCGGTCGAGGGCGGCGATCGGACCGTGGAGAAGGGCGGCCGCGGAGGCCGACTCCGCGGCCGCGTACGCGGTCTCCTTGAGCTTCAGCGCCATCTCGTCCCCCACGCCCAGCATGTAGCCCCGCGTGGTCACCACCCAGGGATCGCGCCTGGCGCGGCGTCTGGCCAGCGACCTGATCACGGCCTCGTGCTCGATGGCCGAAGCGACCGCATCTGGAAGGCGGCGGATGGTGCGCGCCAGCGTCGTCGCTCTCCCCCATCCCGCGACCAAGGCGGCAAGCACCGCCAGCGACGACGTGAAGGTTTTGGTCGCCGCCACGCTCAGCTCGGGCCCTGCAGCCAGGGGCAGTACGTGGTGGCTGCAACCTGCCATCGGCGAGTTGGGATCGTTGGTGATGGCCATGGTCAGGGCGCCCTGCCTGCGCGCCTCGGCCAACACCTCGGTGACGTCCACCGACCGTCCCGACTGTGAGATGCCGATCACCGCGGCGGAGCGCCAGTCCGGCGTGCGGCGGTACAGGGTCGTCACCGACGGCATCGCGGTGCCCGTAGGTGTGCGCAGGAAGGTCTCAACCATGTACTGTCCGTAGATGGCCGCGTTGTGCGAAGTGCCGCGCGCAACGAAGACGACGAACGGTGGTTGCCGGTGCCGCAATGCGCGCACCGCTTCGCCGATCTCGGCCGCGTGCCGGCTCAACATGCGGTCCAGGGCTGCCGGTTGTTCACGGATCTCGGCGAGCATGGCGTGTGTGGGGGCAGGCATAGACTATCGCTTCGCCGGAACGCGGGCCGTCCCTACCTGCTCGGACCGCATCTCCTGGGACCGTGGTCGTACACTTGCGGGTTCACCACGTGAAGCGGGCGTTCTCCCCGGAGTGCGGCCAGCACCGCTTCCGCGCAGGAGCGTTCCATGCGGGCCAGCGTCTCTGCCGTGTGCGAAGCCACGTGCGGCGTGGCCACCACCTGATCGAGTCCTGCCAGCGACAGGCCCCGGAGCGGCTCGTCCTGGAACACATCCAGCCCTGCGCCTGCCAGATGGCCCTCGCGCAGGGCCGAGACCAGTGCCGCCTCGTCGAGCACCGCCCCGCGGCTGGTGTTGATGAGGTACGCGCCCGGCTTCATCCGGCGCAGGGCCGCCTCGCCTATCATGCCCCTGGTCTGCGGCGTCAATGGCACGTGGATCGTGACGAAGTCGCTTTCCGCCAGCAGCGTGTCCATGTCGGTGAGCGTTACGCCGAACGTTGCCGCGGTCGCCTCGTCCGGCAGCGCATCATGCGCCAGCAGTCTCATGCCGAACCCGGCTGCGCGCCGGGCAACTGCCCGACCGATGGAGCCGAACCCCAAGATACCCAGCGTCTTGCCGCCGACGTCCACAGCTGGCACGCGGTCCCATTTACCGGCCTTGACGCTCCGGTCGAGGGAAGGGATCCTGCGGGAGACCGCAAGCAACAGCGCCATGGTGTGATCGGCCACGGCGTCGGTGAGCGCGCCGGCGGTGATTGTCACCGGGACACCCCTCCGGGTGGCCGCATCCAGATCCACGGTCTCGTATCCCACCCCGCGGCGGGCCACGATCTTCAGACGAGGCGCCGCGCCGAGCACGCGCTCTGTGATGAGCTCCATGCCGGCGATGACGGCATCGGCGTCGCCCACAAGCCCAACGAGCACTTCCTCGGTCAGGGTGGTGTCGGTTGGGTTTGGGATGATCTCGCATCCGGCTTCCCGGAGCAGCCCGATCGCTTCGTCTCCGGTGCGGCCGAACCCCGGCGCTGAGATCAGGACCTTAGGTCCGCGAGGTGCAATCACGTTTCACTCCCCCGGTTCGTTACAGGAATAGTCGCGCCCGCATAGTAATACGATCCTGATGCCACCAGCCCTGCCACTGTCATGCCGAAACCGACGATTCGACCCGACCGCTTGAGGGCGCGCCTCGAGATGCTGGCCGCGCAGGGCGGCGAAGCATCCGAAGGCGACGCATTCGGTGGTGACGTCCGGGGCGTCAGCCGGTTTCCCTTCTCCGCAGCCCACGCTCAGGCGGTCCGCGTTGTCGCGGCATGGATGGAAGAGGCCGGTCTCTCCGCGGGCTGCGATGAGTTCGGCAACCTGATCGGCACTTGCCCGGGTTCCGGGGACGGGCCTGCCATAATCCTTGGGTCGCACCTCGACACGGTTCCCTGCGGCGGCATCTTCGACGGCGCGCTCGGCGTCGTGGCCGGGGTCGAGGTGGCGGCGGCGCTGCACGAGTCAGGCCGCGGCCTGCATCACCCGCTGGCAGTTGTGGGGTTTGCCGACGAGGAAGGCCATCAGTTCGGGGTAGGCACGCTGGCGTCCCGGTGCGTGACCGGGAGGATCCCCAGGGAGAGATTTGCCTCACTGCGGGGGCGCGACGGTCGTACCCTGGCCGAGTCGCTGGCGGCGTTCGCGCCCGGCCTTCCTCGTTGCGCCTTTCCAGAGCGCGCCGCGGCATACCTGGAACTGCACATCGAGCAGGGTCCTGTTCTGGCGCGGTCCGGCCGCCGTGTCGCGGTGGTGAGCACGATTACCGGGATCGCCCGGACCGTGGTCGTCCTGGAAGGTGAGTCCAACCACGCGGGCACGACCCCGATGGTGGATCGCCGCGATGCGCTGGTGGGCGCGGCTGAGATGGTTCTCGCGGTACACGCCCTGGCCCGGGCTGCGGGCGCGCCTGCCGTGGGAACCGTCGGCGCGCTGTCCGTGTCACCCGGGGCCTCCAACGTGGTGCCCGGTCGTGCGGAGCTCAGCATCGAGTTCCGGACGACCGACGGCATCCAGTTGCGCGGCCTGTGCGCCGGCATTGAGACGGAGGCCCGGCAGGTAGCGCAGAACCGCGGCCTGAGCTGCCATGTTGCAGATTGGGATCTGCGCGATCCCGTGCCGATGGATGAGGGCGTGCAACGGGCGATCAAACAGGCGATTCAGGACGCCGGATGCGAGCCGTTTGCGTTGCCCAGTGGTGCCGGTCACGACGCAATGGTCCTGGCCCCACACGTGCCCTCCGGCATGATCTTCGTGCCCAGTGCCGGCGGGATCAGCCACTCGCCGCGCGAGTGGACCGAGTGGGAGGACGCGGCGCTGGGAGCCGAGGTGCTATTGCGCGCGGTACTGCGGCTGGATGAGGGCGGGCCATTTGACTGATCGGGCAGGGAGGCCGCCCAGGGCCGTCAAAGACCCACTCAACTGACCGTTACGCACCGATATGACCGGGAGGACACGTTCTATGCGGATCAGCATGATTGTTCTGCTGATGGCTGTGGTTGCCGCCGGGAGTACCGTTGCCGCTGCCCCACCGGAGCCCCAGCGTGGTGGTTCGGCCGTTGTCGCCATAGGCGGCGACCCGGAAACCCTCAACCTGGGCATCACAACGGGCTACGCCGTCGGCGCGGTGGCCGCGAGCATCTTCAGCGGCCTGGTCTGGATAGACGCGCGCGGCGAGATCCAGCCGGGGTTGGCCACATCGTGGACGGTGTCGTCCGATGGGCTGAGCTACGCCTTCGAGCTGCGCCGCGGGGTAAAGTGGCATGACGGACGGGCCTTCACCGCGCAGGACGTCAAGTTCACGATGGAGCAGGTGACGGGCCTCTACCACGGCCGGTTCCGGCCGGCCTTCCTGAACTTCGAGGCCATTACGGTGATGTCGCCCCAGTCGCTCAAGATCACGCTGAAGCGTCCGTACGCGCCGCTCCTGCGGCTGCTGACGGTCTTCGATTGTCCCATCCTGCCGCGGCACGTCTACCAGGGCGAGGACATCACCCGGCATTCCCGCAACAACGACCCGGTGGGCACCGGTCCGTTCAAGTTCCGCGAATGGGTGCGCGGTGATCGGCTGGTGCTGGAGCGCAACGATGCCTACTGGGACCCTGTCTACCTGGATCGCCTGATCTTCCGGATCATTCCCGGCGCCGCCCTGCGCGTGACCGCGCTGGAAGTGGGCGAGGTGGACATGGTCGCGGACTTCTACCTGCCCAAGACCGACGTTGACCGCCTCAAGCGCAACCCCAATGTCCGGCTGCGGCTGGGCCAGCCCATACCCTCGATGGGGTTCATGTTCATCAACGCGCGCCGCGCTCCTCTGGACAACCCCAAGGTGCGCAGGGCCCTGGCCCTGGCCATCAACCGAGTGCAGATCGTCACGCAGGCGATGGGTAACCTCGCGAGGCCGGCCCGCGGACCGTTCGGCGATGGATTCAAGTGGGCGTTCTCGCCCGAATCCGATTACAACCGGCTCTACCCCTACAACGTCGAACGGGCCAACGCTCTGCTGGATGAGGCCGGCCTCCCCAGGGGCGCCGGCGGCGAGCGGCCCGTGCGCCTGCGCATGGTGTACGACGCGGCCCGCGCACCGATTGCGGCGACGGCAGCGATCATACGTGACAACCTGCGCGCGGTCGGCATCACCGTGGATCTGCAGCCGATGGACCGCGCCGTCATGATCGAGCGCATCTACACCCGGCCCGACTACGAGCTGACCGTGCAGACCTTTACAAGCGGCGGGGATCCGGCGATCGGGTACCATCGCATCTACGCATCCGCGGCGCCGGGCACCCCGTTCGTCAACGCCACGGGGTACTCGAGCCAGGAGGTGGATTCGCTGCTCAACCGCGCCGCGGAGGTGCCTGAGCGGGCTGCCCGGGGCAAGATCTACGCCCAGGCATCGAAGATCCTGGCGGCGGATGTGCCGACGCTGATGCTGTTTGACGAGATAGGTGTGGATGCCACACGCGCAACGCTGCGGGGTGTGTGGATCGGTGCGGAGGCCCGCGACCGCTGGGACGCGGTGTGGGTCCAGAAGTAGTCCGGGTGGGGGCCCGCGCGCAGACGCACGCGCGGCGAGGGTGGCACAGGCGCGGTGGTGACGGCGGGTAGCACGCCGCTTTGGCGGTACGCGGCGGGACGGCTGGTGCAGGCCGTCCCGCTGCTGCTGGGTGTAGTTGTAGTTAACTTTCTTCTCATCTCGTTGGCTCCGGGCGATCCCGTGGCCACGCTCCTGGGCGAGTATCCCGCACCCCCGGAGTATATCGCGCAACTGCGCCGTGAGTTCGGCCTCGACCAGCCCGCGCCGATGCGGCTGGCGCTCTACGCCTGGAACGTGGTCCGCGGCGAGTTGGGGTTCTCCTTTGCCTACCGCCTGCCTGTCGCCACCCTGGTGGCCGGGCGCTTGGGGAACACGTTTCTTCTGATGGTGACGGCCCTATCGCTCGCGGCGCTGGTCGGGGTCGGACTAGGAGTCACCGCGGCCCGCCGCAGGGGCTCAGGACTGGACACCGCGGCCACCGGCATATCGCTGGCAGGGTACTCGATCCCCGACTTCTGGCTGGCACAGCTTCTGGTGTTGTTCTTTGCCGTGTTCCTGGGGTGGCTTCCGGCGCAGGGAATCCGCTCGGTCCGCGAGGAGTACACCGGCCTGGCCGCTGTCCTGGACACGGCGCGGCACCTGATACTGCCGGCGGCTGCGCTCTCATTCAGGTACATGGCGCTCATCTCCCGCCTGACCCGCGCCTCGATGCTGGAGGCGATGAGCCAGGACTTCATCCTGGCCGCGCGGGCCCGCGGCCTTCCGGAGCGCCTCGTGCTGCTCCAGCACGGCCTGCGGAACGCCGCGCTGCCGATTGTGACGGTGATCGGTTACAACTTCGCCTTTGTGCTGGCCGGATCGGCGCTGGTGGAAACCGTCTTCGGCTGGCCGGGCGTGGGACGGCTGCTGTACGATGCGATGCTGCAGCGTGACACGCCGGTGCTGTTGGGCGTGCTTCTAATGGTTTCCGCGACGGTCGTTGTCGTGAACCTGCTCACCGACCTTCTCTACGCGGCGCTGGATCCGCGTGTCAGGTACTGACAGATGGTTGGTGGTGCGAGCACAGAGACACCTTCCGCGGCCGGCGGGCGCGAGTTCTGGCGCCGCTTTCGCCGGAGCCGTGCAGGCGTCTTCGGCCTCAGCCTGGTCGTTCTCCTGGTTGTCGTCGCCCTGGCCGCGCCGCTGCTGGCGCCGCGCGACCCTCAGACCACCTCCCTGGTCACGCTCAACCCCCCTGGGATCCCCGGGCATCCGCTTGGAACGGACAACCTCGGCCGCGACATTCTCAGCGGGGTCCTCTGGGGAAGCCGCGTCTCGCTCACCGTCGGCGTCTGCGCCGCCGCCACCGCGGTGTTGCTCGGTGTACTCATCGGCTCCCTGGCCGGGTTCTACGGGGGGTGGGCGGACGCGGTCCTGGGCCGCGTCACCGAGCTGTTCCAGGTGATCCCGCGGTTCGTGCTCGCGCTGCTCGTGGTGGCACTATTCGGCAGCGGCCTGTGGAAGCTGATTGCCGTCATTGGCATTCTGTCCTGGCCGCAGGCCGCGCGGGTCGTGCGCGGCCAGGTCATGGCGCTGCGGGGCGCGGCCTACGTGGACGCCGCACGCGTGCTGGGGCTGCGCAACGCCCGCATAATCTTCTCGGAGATTCTTCCGAACGTGCTGGCTCCGGTGGTCGTGATCGGGTCCCTTGACGTCGCCGGCGCCATACTGCTGGAGGCGAGCCTGGGGTTCTTCGGCCTGGGGGATCCCAACCTCGTGTCGTGGGGAATGATGCTGAACAACGCGCAGGCCCACCTGCGCCAGGCCTGGTGGATGAGCGTATTCCCCGGACTGGCCATTTCGCTGGCGGTGCTGGGATTCAATCTGATGGGCGACGGCCTCAATGACGCTGCCGATCCCCGACTCGGTGTGTGAGGCGCCGTCAACGACCGCCCGCTAAATCAGGCGGCTTGTAGCTGAGGAAGGTATGCGACTACGCAACCCATTGGACACTCGCTACCGTCGGCGCGTTGACAAGCGCCCTGGCCCGGATGTTTCGGGCCGCAATCGTGTCGGCGGGTCCAGCGAGACCGCAGGACCGACAGCGAAACTCGCTTCGGGTGGGCCGATTGCCTCGTTCGAAGTGCCCACACGCTGGACAGGTCTGGCTCGTATAGGCGGGATCGACCAGGATCACGGGCAAGCCCTTCAGGGCCGCCTTGTAGCCGAGGAACGCCCGCAGTTGGGCGAACGGCCAGTTGTGCAATCGTGCCCGCCGGGGCCGCGGGGCCTGAACCCGTCCACGGATGCCCGTGAGATCCTCCAGGGCAATCGCAGACAGGGAGCGTTGGGCCTCCGACACGATTGCTTTGCTAATGCAGTGGTTGGTGTCTTTCTGGAATCGGGCTTGCCGCCCGGAGATCTTGACGAGCTTGCGGGTTGCCGATCTCGTCTGCTTGCGTTGCAGGTTGCGCCGCCGATGTTCAAACGTCTTGCGGATTCGTTCGGTCTTCTTCCCGCTGTAGGTGCGACCGCGAGAGTCGGCGGCAATGTTGACCACACCCAGATCGACACCGAGCACATCGGTCGTCTCGATCAAGGCAGGATCGTCTACGTCACAGACGCAGGCGAGGTAGAACACGCCGTTCACCCGCATCAGATCGACTTCTCCTTTTCGGTGTTCCAACAGGCGCCGTTGGTGGTCGCCGCAGCGAAACGGAACCTTAATCCGACCGCCGAGCACCCAGATCGAGACCGTGTCGTTCGCGCAGAAGCGAAGAATCCGGTCATCGTAGGGTTGGGCCGAATCGGGGCGGAATCGGCGAAGCGTTTGGCGCCCGGCTTTGTAGGCGTCGGCGACCTTCGCAATGCACCGGACAACCATCTGGGCATTGAGGCCGAACCGTCGTTTAGTCTCGTGATACGTCGGCTTGTGCAAGGCGAATTGGCCGAAGGTGTGGGTCTCAAAGGCGGTCTTGGAAATCGCGTTGCAGGCGGCGTTGGCCGTGATCAACGTATCCCGCAGCGCCTTCGACTGGGCCGCATCCGGGACCAGTTTGAGGTTGGCCACCAGCTTCATAATTCTAGCATAGAACATCTGGCCGCTCTTATCAAGCAGGGAAGGAGGAGCCGCATTCCTCTGCCGCCTGACGGCGGCAGTCTCCTGCGGTGGTTTCTATGAACGGGACCGAGCCCCTGTTGCTGGTTGAAGACCTCCATACCCACATTCTGACGACGCGGGGCGTGGTGCGCGCGGTTGACGGCATCTCGCTCTCGCTTCCGCAGGGCTCCGCCGCGGGCCTGGTTGGCGAGTCCGGATCAGGCAAGACGATGACCGGATTCTCGATCCTCCGGCTGTTCCCCACGGATGCCGCCCGCGTCGTGCGCGGCCGGATCGAGCTTGCCGGGCGCGACCTGCTGTCCCTCACCGATGAGGAGATGCGCCGGGTGCGTGGCGGGGACGTGGCGATGATCTTCCAGGACCCAACGACCTACCTCAACCCGGTGATGCCCATTGGGCAGCAGGTGGCCGAAGCGTACGCGGTGCGCCACGGATGGGCGCAGGCGCGGCAGAAGGCGGTCGAGGCCTTGGGTCTGGTGGGCCTGCCGGATCCGGGCGAGACCTACCGCCGATTTCCGCACGAGCTTTCGGGAGGGATGCGCCAGCGCGCCGTTATCGCCATGGCGATCGTCTGCCGGCCTGCGCTGCTGATCGCCGATGAGCCAACGACCGCGGTGGATGTGACGATTCAGGCGCAGATCCTCGATGTGCTCCAGCGCCTCCGCCAGGAGATGGGAATGGCGCTGCTGCTGATCACCCACGATCTGGGGGTCGTGGCCGAGGTCTGCGAGACGGTCCACGTCATGTACGCCGGCCGAATCGTCGAGTCTGCCCCGGCGGAAGCGCTGTTCGCATCTCCGGGCCATCCCTACACCCAGGGCCTGCTGGCCGCCACGCTCAGTATTGACGAGGCCAGGCCCATCACTAGGGTGATGGAGGGTGCGGTCCCCGACCTGGCCTGCCTGCCGCGCGGGTGCCGGTTTCATCCCCGCTGTCCGGCCGTGATGGATCGCTGCCGGATCGAGGACCCGCCGGCCTTCCGCCTCGGCCCGCACCATCTCGCCGCATGCTGGCTTCAACAGGGACAGGGCGCGTTGTGATCCTGGAAGCCCGTGATCTCACCAAGCGGTTCCCGTGGGGCCGGACATTCACCGGCACCCGCGCTTGGGTGCGTGCCGTGGAGGGTGTCTCTCTGAGCGTGGCCGAGGGTGATACTCTCGCGCTCGTCGGAGAGTCCGGATCGGGCAAGACCACGACGGGCCGCATCCTGGCCGGACTCGAGGCGCCGACCGCAGGCGAGGTGCGCTATCGCGGCCGGGCGCTGTCCGCGCTGACCGGTCAGGCCTGGCGCGAGTACCGTCGCGGTGTGCAGATGGTATTTCAGGACTCGCAGGCTTCGCTAAACCCGCGCAAGACCGTGGCGCAGATCTTGGAAGTGGCGCTGGCCGCGCATGGGGTGGCTGCGGGAGCGCGCCGAGACGCCGCGGCGCAGTTGCTGGTCGAGGTCGGCCTGGAGCCTCCGGCGGTGTTCCTCGGGCGGTTTCCACACCAGCTCTCGGGCGGCCAGCGCCAGAGGATCAATGTGGCCCGCTCGCTCGCCGCCGATCCTACAGTGATCATCGCCGATGAGCCGGTTTCCGCCCTCGATCTCTCGGTACGGGCACAGATCCTTGTACTGATGCAGCGGCTCCAACAGCAGCGGGGCGTTGGATACCTGTTCATCAGTCACGATCTGGCGGTGGTGCGCTCTGTGGCCCGGCGCGTCGCGGTGATGTACCTGGGGCGGATCGTTGAAGAAGGCCCGACCGAGGCGGTGTTCGGCAAGCCCTTGCACCCCTACACAGAGGCGCTGCTGTCGGCCACCCCCGTTCCTAACCCGCGGCTTGCGAGGATGCGGGAGCGCATCATCCTCTCGGGCGACGTGCCCTCTCCGGTCTCACCGCCGCCGGGCTGTCCCTTTCACCCTCGCTGCCCGATCGCGCAGGAGATCTGCCACCGCGAGTTCCCGCCTCAGGAGGACGCGGGGAGGGGGCAGGTGGCGGCATGTCACTTCGCGGGGGAGATAAGGGTAAGCGCGCCATCAGGGCCGCGATGAGGGCCGTGATGGAGAGAACGCTGTCATCCTTAGCTGTCGTGATCCGAGGCACTGCGGCCTAGATCAGGCAACGATATGTCTCTGGGCCAACTCGGCACCCGCGTTGGGGGATCTCCACAAAGCCTGACTGGAGCCTGTGCTTCGAGATCTCTTCGAGCCTGACCGCATGGGTGCGCAATCCTGGGTCGGTACCGTCACTGAATGCCACAGCGCCCATGCCGATGATCTTCACGAGGCATATCCTGGGGGTCCATCGTGCTCCGGTTTCCATGTCCGTACTTCGCAGCGGATGTGGGACTCTCCGAAGAGCGAGAGCGGCACATCCTTGAGAGACATCCTGACCTTGTCCCGGAGCACCGTACACTAGTCGCCCAGACGCTCTCCGATCCCGATCTCGTTCGCCTAAGTACCGGTGTCCCGAGCGCGCGGCTGTTCTCGCGCTGGTATACTGGTTTTCGAGGCGGTAAGCACGTTGTGGTGGTCGTCGTTAGCAAGCAGGGAGTCCCGGGGCACCATTGGGTGGTCACAGCGTATCTGGCCCGGAGAATCACCGGAGGGATTGTCGCATGGACGCGAAGTTGACGCTCCATTATGACCGGGACGCCGACATCCTTCACATCAGCAAGCGGCCCCCCTACCCGGAACAGGAGTCTGAAGAGCTGGGCGAAGGAGTCGTCGCCCGAATCAACCCGGCGACCGGCGAGGTCGAGAACCTGGAGATCCTTTTCTTCTCAGTCCGACTCCGGCAAGGCGATGCCTTCGATCTTCCTGTGGCTGCGGACCTGAGGCTGGTAGCGGGACGCTAGCCGACCGCATCCCTGAATTGCCGGATCGCCTCGATGTGGTCGTCGGGCGTCCCCAGCCCCGCGCCCATCGTGGAGACGCTGAGGTGAGTGGCGCCCATCTCCCGCCACTCCTCGGCGAGCCGATGCCACTCGTCCGGGCCGTCCTTGCCGACGGCGATCCGCGCTTCGATGCCAAACGACGCAGGGTCGCGTCCTGCCTCGTGGAGGTGCAGGCGAAGGCGCTCGATGAGTTCGGCCGGCTTTCTGGAAGGGCCGCGGGTGTAAGGGTTCGGCAGTCCGCCGCCGAACAACCAGCCGTCTGCAATCCGCGCGGCGCGCCTGAGTACCGCGTCCGCCGCGCCTCCCATCCAGACGGGGATAGGCCGCTGCACCGGGAGGGGATTGAGCCCTGCCTCGACGATCGTGTGCCACCGTCCGCGGAAGGTCACGATCTCCTGCGTCCATAGGGCGCGCAGCACTTTGACCTGCTCGGTGATCCTGGCCCCACGGTTTTGGAAGTCCTCTCCGAGCGCCTCGTACTCAACGGAGTTCCATCCAAGGCCCACTCCAAGCCGCAGGCGGCCCCCGGAGAGCACGTCCACCTCTGCCGCCTGTTTTGCAACGAGCGCGGTCTGGCGCTGGGGCAGGATGATGACCCCGGTCGCGAGTTCTATCCGCTTCGTACAGCCGGCCAGGTAGCCGAAGAGGACGAACAGTTCGTGGAACGGATCGTCCATGTCGTACCCCAGCCATCCAGGGCGGTTCGCGGTGCTCGCGCTCAGCACGTGATCGTAGGCCACAAGGTGGTGGAAGCCGAGCGTCTCTGCGGCCTGCGCGAAGTCGCGGATCACGACGGGGTCTGTGCCTATTTCGGTTTGAGGAAAGACCACACCGAGGCGCATCTGGAGATCCTCCCTTCAAGGACCGTAGGGTTGGAGCCCTCCCAGTATAGCAACGGCGATCGGTGTGTCGTCGCGGGGAAGCCCAAGAGAGGTGTCGAACAACGTTAGGAACATGTCAGGCTATCAGGAGGCAGCGCAATGTCATTTCTAGTACGAGTGTTCAACGGAGATACCATCGAAGAGGCGAAGGTCGAAGACTCGGTGGTCACGACGCAGTCCGGCCGCCGGATGGCGGTTGCCGACGCCCGATTCTCCACGCCCACCGCGCCTAGCAAGATCATCTGCGTCGGGTTCAACTACCGTGACCACGCCAAGGAGTTGGGCCGGGAGCTGCCCAGGGAGCCGTTGTTCTTCCTGAAGCCGCCCAGCGCGCTGCTGGCGCACGGCGAGATCATCGTCTATCCACCTGAGACCAAGCAGCTCGAGTTCGAGTGCGAGCTGGCTGCGGTGATCGGCCGGCGCTGCCGCAACGTCCCGGTCGAGGACGCCCGGTCCGTCATCTTGGGCTACTCTATCTTCAACGACGTTACCGCCCGGGACATCCAGAAGGTGGAGACGCAGTGGGTTCGGGCCAAGTGCTTCGACACGTTTGCGCCATATGGGCCGGTGGTAGCCACGCACGTTGATCCTTCGGATCTGCGCCTGATGACGCGCGTCAACGGGATTGTGAAGCAGGACTCCTCGACCCGGCACCTGGCCTTTGACGTCTACGCGCTCGCGGCGATGGCGTCACGCATCATGACGCTCGAGCCCGGGGACATCATTGCTACCGGAACCCCGGCCGGGGTTGGACAGCTACAGCCCGGCGATGAGGTCTCGATAGAGATCGAGGGCATAGGGGTTCTGACAAACCGCGTCGCGGCCGAGGAGTAGGGCGGCCCAGCGGGTTTGGGCGGCCCGGCAGGTAGGGGCGGCCCAGCGGGTCAACGCGACATCAGCCCGCGGATAACCTCCTGGCCGCCGCGATCGCCACCTCGATTGAGGCCGCCTCGGCCGCCCGGAATCTTTGCGCGGCCTCTTCCGGCGGCAGCTTCTCCCGCAGGATGTTGGAGTCGATCGCCAACACCGCGCCCGCCCGCGCGTGGCGGACCTGCGCCACTATGAAAACCGTTGCGCACTCCTGCTCGGCGGCGACGATGTGGCCCTGCGCCGTTAGCAGTTCGGTGAGCGAGGGGTCCTTGCGGTAGAACGCGTCGCGCGAAGTCGCCACGCCCACGAACGGCCGGTGGCCCAGGCTGCGGGCCGCGTCAATCAGCGCCTGCGTCACGGACAGATCGGCGACCGCCGGGAATCCCAGCGGAAGGTAGGCCAGCGCGGTGCCTTCGTCGCGGTGGGCGGCGGTGACGATGGCAAGGTTCCCGACCTCGATCTCGGGCTGCCGACCGCCAGCAGAACCCACCCGTATGAACGTGTCCGCGCCGAGATTGCAAAGCTCCTCGACCGCGATCGAGGCGGACGGCCCACCGATGCCGGTGGAACAGACCGAGATCGGTACGCCGCCCGCGGTGCCGGTGAACCCCAGGTACTCGCGGTTGCGTATCACCTCGCGGGCTCCTTCGAGGTGCGCGGCGATGCGCTCGGCCCGGGCCGGATCCCCCGGGATGAGGACCGTGCGTGCCACGGCACCGGTGGTGACCTTCAGGTGGCGCTGGGGAAGTTCGTCGCTCATGGTTCATCCTCCGGGATAAACAGATCCACGAGGCGACCGCGGACCACGTCCACCAGCCCGCGATCGGTTAGTTTCAGCGCAGGGCTGACCGCTAGCGTCAGGACGGCCAGGGTCATGATCGGCGAGCGGTGCGCGAACCCCAGAGCTGCCAGCGCCGACCGGAACGCCGCCACCTGCTCTCCGACCACCCGGGCCGGCTGATCGGAGACGATTCCGGCCACCGGCAGCGGGACACCCGCCAGCACCTTGCTGCCGCGCACCGCGGCCATGCCGCCACCATGCTCGACCACCCAGCCGGCGGCCGTGGCCATCTCGGCGGCGCTGCGCCCGACTACCAGCAGGTTGTGGCTGTCGTGCGCCCAGGTGGTCGCGATCGCTCCATCGCGCAGCGCACCGCGCACCAGCCCGTAGCCGGCGCCCCCGGCGCGGCCGTGGCGCTCGAACACCGCTGCCAGACAGAGGCCGCTTGATTCCCAGTCCAGGCGACCGTCCACCAGGGGCAGCGTAGCCTCCGCGGCCCGAGTGTAGGTGGTCGTGGCGTTCATCTCCATCACCCGGACGCGCGCCGCGCTGCGTCCGGCCAGGCCCGCGGGCGCATCCACAAGGAAGCGTTCGACCCCGGGCGCCGGGATGCGCACCGTCCCCAGGCCGGCAGCGGGCGCGGGCCGCACCGTGATGGCTCCGGGTCGCAGGCGCCCCTCTTCGGCTACGAGCACGCCCCGGGAGAAGACCGCGTCCGCCCGAAACTCCTCCAGGTTGCTGACGAGCACCAGGTGCGCGATCAGCCCGGGCGCGATCGCACCGCGATCGTATAGCCGCATTCTCCGCGCCGGCGCCAGCGTGACCGCGCGGATGCCCTCTACCGGATCCAGTCCCATTCGGATCGCCTCGCGCAGCACCAGGTCCAGGTGCCCGCGTGCCAGCAGGTCGTCGGGAAGGACGTCGTCGGTAACCAGGCACAGGTTGAGGGCACGCGCCGCGCCCTGGGAGGCGGCCAGCGTCTCCGGTGCCAGCGACTTCTCCTGAAGCTGCAGCGTTACGCCGGCGCGCAGCCGTTCCAGCGCGAGCGCCGGTGTCACGAAGGTGTGGTCGGAGTTGATTCCCGAAGCCACGAACGCAGCCAGGTCCGCGCCGGTTAGATTCGGCGCGTGGCCCTCGATGACGGTTCCTGCATCCAGCGCCTCTTCCAAGATTGCCGTCATTCGGGCGTCGCCGGCGATCACCGCGGGGTAATCCATCACTTCGCCCAGCGCGATCACGCCTTCCCATCCCAGTGCCGTCGCGACCTCCCCGGGGCCGATGTTTGCGCCGGAGGTCTCCAGCCCGGTCGCCGGGACGCAGGACGGAACCTGCATGAACACGTCCAGCGGCAGGTTGCGGCTCTGCTCGATCAGCAGGCGTATGCCCTCCAGGCCCATCACGTTCGCGATCTCGTGCGGGTCCGGCGTCACGGTAACCACGCCCAGCGGCACCACCGCCTCCGCGAAGGCCGGCGGAAGCACCATCGTGCTCTCGAAGTGCAGGTGGCAATCCACCAGAGCGGGCACCGCGAAGCGGCCGCGGCCTTCGACGATTTGGTGCGCCGGCGGCAGCGGGTCGTCGGGTGCGAAGATGCGGCTGAACAGGCCGCCGGCGATGCCGATGTGCCCGGGAAGCACCTCTGTGGTGAACACGTTGACCACGCGCACGTTGGTTACGAGCAGATCGAACGGCCGCCGGCCGGCTGCCGCTGCCGCGGCGATCTGATGTGCGGTGATCTCAGGGCGCATCACGTCCTCCGGCTCCTGTGGCGTCGGCCGGATGCGTTACGGTAAGCATGGCAGCAAGTCCCGTTGCCGCCAGCAGGACGGCCGCCGCGACGATGAAGGCGGCGCCGAATCCGCGCTGGTCTATCACAAACCCGATGAGCAACGGTGCCACCATCGCGCCGACATCCGCCATTGTCCGGTTGATCCCCAGGGCCACGCCCCAGTGTCTCTCGGGCACGACGTCGGTGACAAGCGCGATCACCAGACTGCCTCCCAGGTTGGCCCACGAGACCAGGGAGACCGCGAGTACCACTCCCAGCGGTGAGCCGACGCCCAGGAAACTCAGTACCGAGACCCCCAGCACCGTGAGGCCGGTCAGGATCACACGCCGCGTGCCAAACAGGCCGGCCAAACGGCCGCTGGCCAGCGCCGCGCCGAACCGTTGGATCGTGCCGATCATCAAAATGGTGCCGATCGCCGCCGGCCCAAGATGGATCTCCCGGGCGGAGAACAGCGGGATCAACGTCGCGATAACACCGCCGTAGAAGAAGAACAGCGCCATCATTATGATGCCGGGGCCGAGGATGCTCCGGATCTCCAACTTGGCTCCGTCAGAGGGATCGGTCTGCACCTGCGTGACAGGACGATTGGCCGTAGGATCTGCCAGCCGGCGGCCTGCCCCCAGCGCCATGATCCCAGCGATCACGGCGAGGACCAGCGAATACCGCCACGATAACCAGCCGGCCACCACGCCGCCGAGCGCCGGGCCCAGGGCTGTGCCCGTAAGGGCTGCAATCTGGTGGTAGCTAAACAACCGCGCCTTGTTGTCGAGCGTGGCGACCTTGGAGATCCAAAACTGGATCGTGATGAAGAACAGCGCGGACCCCACGCCCATGATCGCCCGCCCAACGAGCACGACGGCGAACGAAGGCGCCACGGCCACGGCGACCCCTCCTGCGGCCAGGATCGCGCCACCTGTGGCCAGCATCCCGGGCAGGGAGGAGCGGGCCACGAGCCGGCCCATCGGTACGTTCACCAGCAGCCGGACCCCGTGATACACCGACAGCGCCATTGCCACGCTGCCGGCGGAAACCTGGAACTCCCGCTGCAGCTGCGGCAGGAGCGGGCCGAAAACGGAAACGCCTATCTCGAATCCAACGAGTATGAGCAGAAGCGGCATTATGACTGCCGCTTCCTTGCTCACGCGGATGGAAGCTACGCCGGCCACGATTCCAGGTTCCGCTATGAGCGAGGGTTGGGCGAAGATCTAGGGTTGGGCGAAGAGGGCGGCGGGCCCTGATACGGATTCATCTGATAGAACTCCGGCGGTGCACCCGGGCGGCCCCCACCGTCCTTTGGACCGGGCCGCAACTGGTAGAGCCGGCCCTCGTGGTAGAACAGGATCAGGGGCTCGCACTCTCCCTGCTGGGGCTGCGGACGCCGGCTGTCAGGACCGGGCAGGGGGATGAACTCGCGCATCTCCAGGGATGGTTGGACGGGCTGCGGCATCTGCGGAACGGTCTGAGAAACGGTGGTCGCGCCGCTCACCCCAACCGCAACCGCCGCCAGCAGCAGCCAACCGGCCTGCTTGAACATCGCTTTCGCCCCCTGCGCGTACGCCCTGCCTGCGTAGAGGTTAGCACAAACGCGGCAGGGGTTCAGTAGTCGGCCGCAGGAACTACCTCCGCCGACGGGTAATGTGGAAAGGGTCACACTACTGAGGTGAACGATGCCCGACGAGCACGCCGCTTTCGCGGACCGCGTCACCCGCATGCGCGACCTCCTGGCGGCCAACCTCTCCGAGGACTGGCCCAACCTGCCGGTAGTCGGCGGCGAAGGAGCCTTTCTGTTTGGTCTGGACGGCCGGCGCTACCTCGACTTCGTGGCTGGATTTGCCGCGTGCAATCTGGGCCACCGCCATCCCCGCGTGGTCGCCGCGGCCAAGGCCCAGATGGACCGGCTCATCCACGGCGCGATCGGCCTGGTGGTGTATGATCCGATCCTGCGCTTGAGCGAGGATCTGGGCCGGATCACGCCGGGCGATCTCAACGCCTTCTTCTGGGGCAGCAGCGGCACCGAGGCCGTGGAAGGCGCCCTGAAGCTGGCGCGATATGTCACCGGCCGCCCGGCCATCGTGGGCTTCATCGGCGGGTTCCACGGCCGATCGTTTGGATCGACCTCGGTCACCGCGTCCAACTCCAAGTACCGCAAGCACTACGAGCCGCTGCTTCCATCGATCTACCACGTGCCGTTCCCGTACTGTTTTCGCTGCCAGCACAGGGTCGGGCCCGGCTGTTGCGGCGATCCCCTCGCCAGTCTGGACCGGCTGTTCAAGTATGTGGTGGACCCATGCGAGGTCGCGGCGGTGATCGTTGAGCCGATCCAGGGAGAGGGCGGCTTCGTGGTGCCGCCGCCGGATTTCCTGCCCGGCCTCCGGGACCTCTGCAGCCGGCACGGGATCCTGCTGATCTTCGACGAGATCCAGACAGGGTTCGGCCGCACCGGCGCGATGTTCGCGTCCGAAACGTTCGGTGTCACGCCGGACATCCTGGCCCTGTCCAAGAGCATCGCCTCCGGCTTTCCCCTGAGCGCGGTGGCCGCCAGTCCGGCCCTGATGCAGCGATGGGGTCCCGGCTCGCACGGAACGACCTTCGGCGGCAACCCGGTCTCCTGCGCAGCGGCGATCGCTACCCTGGAGGTCTTCCGGGAAGAGGGCGTTCTTGACAACGCCCGCGCGCGCGGCGAGGAGGCGATGGCCCGGCTCGGCGAGCTTGCCCGGATGTCGCCGTTCATCGGGGACGTTCGGGGAAGGGGACTGATGATCGGCCTGGAGTTCGTAGACCCGGCTGCGGATGGGGCGCCCAACGGGAATGCCGTGCGCACCGTCCTGGAGGGATGCCTGCGGCGCGGCCTGCTCCTCTATCCGGCCGGGCAGTCCGGCCACGTGCTGCGGATCACACCGCCGCTGACGGTGAACCGCGCGGAACTGGACGAGGGCCTGAGCATTCTGTCAGAGGTGGTCGCCGCGCTCTAGCCGCCCGACGATGCGCCGGCAGGGCGCTCTAGCCGCCCGCGGAGCCGCCGACCGCGGGGCGCTCCTGGTCCAGCACCCGCAGCGTCTCTTCCCGGATCAGGCCGTGCACCCGCTGGCGCAGCGCGATGAACTCCGGCGTGTCCATCACGCTCACCTCGCGCGGCCTGGGAAGCGCAACCGCCACCTCGGTCTTGATCCGGCCTGGGCGAGAGGTCATCACGTAGATCCGATCGGAGAGCAGTATCGCCTCGTCTATGTCGTGGGTCACGAACAGCACCGTCTTATGCGTCTGCTCCCAGACCCGCAGCAGCAACTCCTGCATCACCGAGCGCGTCTGAGCATCCAGCGCGCCGAAGGGCTCGTCCATCAGTAGAATTGCCGGCTCGTTGGCCATCGCGCGCGCGATGGCCACCCGCTGCTGCATGCCGCCCGAGAGTTCCTTGGGGTAGGCCGGCTCAGTGCCCCGCAGGCCCACCAGGTCCAGGTAACGGCGCACTATCTCCTGCCGCTTCTCCGCAGACGTGCCGCGCAACCGCAGACCGAACTCCACGTTGCCCTGCACCGTCAGCCAGGGAAAGAGCGTGTAGGACTGGAACACCATGCCGCGGTCGGCGCCCGGGCCCTCCACCGGGCGGTCATCGAGCAGCACCTCGCCCGAAGTTGGCCGGATCAGGCCGGCCACGATGCGCAGCAGGGTTGACTTGCCGCAGCCGGAGGGTCCGACGATCGAGACGAACTCCTCGTCGCGGACGCCCAGGCTGAGGTCTTCAATGGCCGTCACTGTGCCGCCCCTCCGGCGCGTGAAGACCACGCTTAGGCCGCGGATGGCGAGCTTCAGATCTTCGGTGACCAAGGCAGCAGCAACCTGTGAAGGCGTTTGAAGGTCAAATCGAAGACGAAGCCCAGCAGGCCGATGGTGAACAACCCGACGAAGATCCGGTCGGTGAACAGCCCGCGGCCGGCGTCCAGGATCATGTACCCCAGCCCGCGGTTGGCCGCCACCAGTTCGGCGACGATCAAGTAGGTCCAGGCCCACCCCATCGTGATGCGGAGGTTGTCCATCACCCCCGGCAGGGTGGCGGGTAGGAGCACGCGTCCGAAGACGTCGCCGCGGCCGGCGCCCAACGTGTAGGCGCTGTCGAGCAGGTCCTTGGGCACGCCCGCGGACACGTCCGCTATCAGCAGGATCAACTGGAAGAAGGTGCCGATGAAGATCACCGCCACCTTCTGCGGGGTGCCGATCCCGACGTAGAGGATCAGCAGCGGGATCATCGCGCTTACCGGCAGGTAGCGTACGAAGTTCACGATGGGTTCCAACAAGGCTTCGACGAACTTGAGCGTGCCCATCAGGATGCCGAGCGGCACCGCCAGCAGCACCGCCAGCACCCATCCCGTGACGATTACGCTGACGCTGGCCCAGGCATGCTCGGCCAGGCTGCCGTCGGCGATAAGCGCGGCCGCGGCCCGCACGATGTCAGACGGCGACGGCAGGAACAGCGGGGTGACGAAGCCGCCGTAAGTCAGGATGGCCCACAGCGAGAAAATCCCTGCGGCCGACGCGCCCACCCCTGCCAGGTACGCGCTGCGGGAGATCGGCTCGTGCGGCCGCAGGATCTCGCTTAGCCGGGCCAGCAGCCCGGGTCGGTCGCGTTTCACCGCCTGGAGCGTCTCACTTCCCGACGAACGACGGATCCAGGATGTCTGTCGCCTTGATCCCCTTCATCCCGGCCTTGCCCAGACCGGTCCACAGGTCAACGGCGAACTGCGCGGTCTTGTAGCCGATCCCGGGCTTGTCCTTCGTGCCGAAGAACTCCTGGGAGGCGGCCAGATCGTAGTAACGGATGCCGGTCAGCGTCTCCGCGAAGATCTTGGGATCCTTCAGCCATCCGCCGACGGCCTCGGCCATGATCTTGTTGCTCTCGTCCGGGTTCTGCTTCCAGTAGTCCACGGCGCGGTGCCAGGCCTTGACCAGGTTGGCCATGTCCTTGGGCCGGGCCTTGATCACGTCCTTGCGGAAGACCAGGACGTCCACTATCAGATTGGGCGTGGCCGAGGAGTCCACCAGGATCTTGCCGTGCGGCGCCTGCTTGCCCTTGGTCAGCCAGGGCTCCCAGGTGACCGCGGCGTCCACCTTGCCGGCCACGAACGCAGCGCCGGCATCCCCGGCGGTCATGTTGACCACGGTGATGTCTTTGAGCGAGAGACCGGCCTGCTTGAGGAGGAAGGCCAGGAAGAAGTGGCTGACCGAACCCTCGCTGAACGCCACCTTCTTGCCCTTGAGGTCCCGGACCGAGGCGATCTCCTTGCGTGCGACGATACCGTCGCCGCCCTTGGAGTCGTCCATCGCGAGAATGGCGGCCATCTGGAAGTCGGGCTTGACGCGCTGCACCACCGTGTCAATCGTGGTCATGAGCCCGTCAATGCGCTTGGCGGCCAGCGCCACGTACCGGGGCTTGGTGTCCTCCATCAGCACAAACTCGACCGAGGTGCCCATCTCCTTGAGGAAGCCCTTCTTCTCGGCTAGGAAGAGCGGACCGTAGCCCACCCAGACCGGATAGCCAATCTTGAGCGGGGTCTGGGCAGGAAGGGGTGCGGGCAGGACGAACGCGCCCGCTACCAGGAACATGGCGAGGACCAGAGCAACCCAGCGACCTCTCATCACGCCACCTCCGAGTATGATGCCTTGTCTGCTTAGAGCCAATCCGGTGGACTCCCTGCCAGCATGCCCTCTGCCTCTTTCCGCGACCCCCGGTAGGGTCCGGGGTGTTCCATCTTCAGCGAGGTGACCGCGGCGGCAAGCCGGCACGCTTCCTCCGGTGCCGAGTCCAGCCGCGAAGCCACGTACGTGGCAAAGCAGGTGTCGCCCCGGCCGGTGCGGCCGCGCACGATCCGGGGTGTGAACGCGGCCTCGACGAACATTCCTTCCGCGCGCACGAGGATACCGCCCGCGTGCGTCAGCACAATCTCCCGCGGCCCCAGCGCGGAGAGGGCTTCCGCCGCCTTCCGGAGATCGGTCTGGCCGGTGAGCACCTCGGCCTCGGCGTCGTCGGCCTTCAGGAACGCGACGCCGGCAAGGTCGGACGCCTTGCCGGGCCAGTCCACCGTGACCAGCGCGTCGCCCTGCCGGACCCGCACGAACCCCTGCACGTCGAGTCCAACCGGCCCGCGCGCCACCAGCTCGCTCACGAGATCACCGGTGACCTCACCGGCCATCAGGGGAGTGATGATCGTGACGCGTGCGTCCAAGCGAGGGATTTCCCCGGAGGGGAAGGGACCGGCGAACGCCAGCGGCCGGCAGATTCGCCTGTCCATCTCATTGCCCGGATAGACGTTCTCGATGCCGGTGGTCTCCGGAGCCGCTGACGCGTGGACGCTTATCCCCTCGCCGCGCAGCTCCTCCAGTAGGCCGAAATCGTCCGGGTGGAGGCGGGTGACGACCGCGACGCCGAATCCGAGCCGGCGCAGCGCCATTGAGCCATAGTAGACCCCGCCCCCGGACGCAATCTCCGTGATCCCACGGAAGATCAACCTATCCTTGGCGAAGTGCCCAACAAGCGCGACGTCAATCACTAGGGCTTCATCGAGGCGATGAATGTGTCAATCGGGATCATCGGCAGCGTCATGATCTTCACGCTGCCCCGCGCGCCCAACTCGATCGAGACCCGTGCCACAACCTCCGAGCTGGGCGCTTCCAGGATCGTGACGAAGTCGAACGGGCCCAGGACGGCATACTGCGCCAGGATCTTGGCCCCCCAGGATTCGACCTCCTTGTTGACCTCCTTGATCCGGGCCGGGTTCTTCTTGATCGTCTCCGCGCCCTCGTCGGTCAGGTTGCTGAGCATCAGATAGGCACCCATGCGTCACCCCTCCTGGTGTTTCGGATACCCTACGCCCACCACGATTCGATAGGAGTGGGCTGTTTACCCCCCGAATGTTCCCCACATGCCTACCTCAGACGATACTCACAACAGCGATCTCCGCGCCAGATGCAGGGTGCCCGCGGACCAGGTCCGCTGGACGTGCCGGCCAGAGGACCTGCCATTTGAGACCACCGCCGACCTCCCTGCCGGGGAGAGCATCGTCGGGCAGGACCGTGCCGTCCGGGCGCTCGATTTCGGTCTGACCGTCTCCCAGCCCGGCTACAATATCTTCGTGTCCGGACCCGTGGGAACCGGACGGACCACCTATACCCAGAGTCGGGTGCAGCAGGTTGCAGCCACCAAGGACGTGCCGTCCGACTGGATCTACGTGCACAACTTCCAGCAGCCCGACCAACCCATGGCGATCTCGCTTCCTCCAGGTGAAGGGTCCCGGTTCCGCCGCGAGATCGAACGCCTGGTGGACGAACTCAAGGATTCGATACGTAAGCTGTTCGCCAGCGAGACGTTTGAGGCCAAGCGCAGCGGGGTCGTTCAGGCCTTCGAGCAGCAGGCGAACGCGCTCTGGCGCGACCTGGAGGCGGAGGCGCGGCGCCTGGGCTTCGCGCTCCAGCGCACGCCTGTGGGGATAGTGACGATCCCGATCGCGCCGTCCGGAGAGCCGCTGGCAGACGAGCAACTGGCCCAACTCACCGCAACCCACCGTCAGGAGCTCGAGCGTCGGGCGCGTGCGCTGCAGGAGAGCGTGGGCGACGCCACCCGCAAGGTGCGCGGCATCGAGCGGGAAGCGAAGGAGGCGGTGCAGGAGCTGGAGCGCTCCGCGGTCCTCTCTGTGGCCAGCCATGCAGTGGAAACACTCAAGCAGCAAAACGCCGGCCACGAGCGGATCCTCGGGTGGCTGGATCGCTTCCTGGCCGACGTCGTCGAGCGCCACGACGACTTCAAGGACGAGGCGGCCCAACAGCCGCAGTTCCCGTTTATGACCCGGCGGGCCGAGTTCACGCGCTACCAGGTAAATCTATTGATTGACAACAGCCAGACCCGGGGCGCGCCGGTGGTGCTCGAGCTGAACCCCACCTACTACAACCTGTTCGGGAAGGCGGAGTATCGCGGCGAGTTCGGCGCCATGGTCACGGACTTCACCATGATAAAGCCCGGCGCCATTCACCGAGCCAACGGAGGATACCTGATCGTCCAGGCGCGGGACCTGTTGGTGGCGCCGTTCTCGTGGGACGGCCTGAAGCGCATGCTGAAGAGCCGCGAGGTACGCATTGAGAACGTCGCCGAGCAGTACGGGATGTTCGCCGCCGCGACGCTGCGCCCTGAACCGATTCCGCTGAACGTCAAGGTGATCGTCATCGGCGCCTCCATGATCCACCATCTCCTGTACCAGCTCGACGACGATTTCCCCAAGCTGTTCAAGATCAAGGCCGACTTCGACGTGGACATAGAGCGCACCAAGACCGCGATGGTCGAGTACGCGCAGGCGATCGGGACGATCTGCCGCGGGCAGGGGCTGCTGCCCTTTGACCGTGGCGCCGTGGCCCGCACGCTCGAGCAGAGCGCGCGCATCGCCGACGACCAGCATCGGCTTTCGATGCGTTTCAACGAAATGGTGGATGTGATCTATGAGGCCGCGACGTGGGCGAAGACCGAGGGGTCCACGGTGGTTTCGGCGCCTCACGTCGTGCGCGCGATCGAGGAGCGCATCCGGCGCAGCAACCGGATCGAGGAGCGCATCCGCGATCTGATTCGCAACGGGCAGATCCTCATGAGCGCGGAGGGATCCGCGGTGGGTCAGGTGAACGGGCTGTCGGTCCTGATGCTGGGTGACTACGCCTTTGGGAGGCCGTCGCGGGTGACCGCTCGCACTTTTGTCGGCGGCCGGGGAGTAGTAAACATCGAACGCGAGGCCCAGATGTCAGGCCGCATTCACAGCAAGGGCGTGCTGACGCTGTCGGCCTACCTTGGTGGTAAGTTCGCCCGGCGGCGGCCGCTCTCGCTCAATGCCTCGATCACTTTCGAGCAGACCTATGAGGAGGTCGAGGGGGACTCCGCATCCTCCACCGAGCTGTACGCGCTGCTCAGCGACCTGGCCGGGGCGCCGATAGACCAGGGGATTGCCGTTACCGGCTCAGTGAACCAGAAAGGCGAGATCCAGCCGATCGGCGGCGTCAACGAGAAGATCGAAGGCTTCTACTACGCGTGCAAGGCGCTGGGGCTGACCGGCCGGCAGGGCGTGCTGATCCCCCACCAGAACCTGCGCAACCTGATGCTGAACGACGAGGTGACCGGGGCGATTCGGGAGGGCCGGTTCGGCATCTGGGCCGTGCGCTCGATTGACGAGGGCATCGAGGTATTGACCGGGCTGCCCGCGGGCCAGGCCGACGAACAGGGGAGCTACCCCGAGGGCACGCTCAACTTCCTGGTGGCCCGGCGCCTGGACGAGATGGCGGATCTGCTGCGCCGGTTTGCGCCCCACCGCGCGGCGCGCGACGAGGGGAGAACCCGCGAGGACGGCGCGGACAAGGAGGCGGCACCCGACGCCGTCCCGGGCAGTCCGGGCGGCGATCAGCAGGAGGCAGGCTAGTCGATCGGCGGTAGGTCCAGCAGGCCGCGCAGGGTCATTATCTGCCCCACGTGATAGCTGTCGTGCGCGATGTAGGGCGCGAGCCGTTCCAGTTCCTTCTCATCGGACGTGCCGATGGCTTCCGAGACCTGCCGGTGAGAGTCCGCAAACCGGCTACACGCGGTCTGCCAGGCATCGTCGCTGGTCTCGGCCGGCTCCTCCCAGTTGCGGCGCTTGACCTCGGACTTGTCCGGCATATCCCCGGCTATTGCGCGCAGCGCGTACTCGCGCCAGAAGAGAATGTGGTGGAGGACCTGCCAGACGGAGTGCCGCTGCGGCGCGGGTTTCCAGGACGCCTGCTGCGCCGTGAGTCCGTCCAGCGCCTTCCCCCATGCCGCGTGATACAGGCCCTCCGTCCAGGCCCTCTGCCACAAATCGAGGAGCCACTGCCGGTCGCCCATCACACGCCCTCCTTAATGGCCGTGCACCCGCCTTCGACGACCATCCCCCGGGCGGTGTCCGCGCCGCCGGCTCCGGCCAGGTGTCCCTGCGGCACACGGGGCGGCTGACGTACCGTTGCTCCCTTCCGGGCCTGGCGGGGTTGGTCAGTTCCCGTTGCACAGGACCCGGCCTTCCTTGCTGCGCGCGCGGGCCTGGCCCCACGAGATGGCGCCTCTGGGCGGGAGTTCAGCCCCGCTGTAGCGGATTGCGGGTACAGGGAACCGCTAGCTCCCCACCTAGCACGGCCAACCGCATCATACCATACAGGTGGAGCACGGGCGCGGGGCAGGATTCACGCGGACCACCACAGAATTAATACTGTTACACCCCCTTGCTGGAGGCTGGTCGTGGCGATCCCAGTGACCCAGGGAGACCGGCCCTGGTTCAGGCACTATGAGCCGGGAGTACCGCGCACGCTGGATTTCCCGTCGCAACCCATCTATGGCTTCCTCGATCAAAGCGCACGCAAGTACCCGAACAACCCGGCCCTGATCCAGGCCGGCCCCAAGTTTGACAACCGCATCACCTACCGACAACTGGACGACCTCTCCGATCGGTTTGCCAAGGCCTTGATCGAACGCGGTTTCCACCGCGGCGACCGGGTGGCGATCATGCTGCCCAACAACCCGCAGTACGTGGTTGCCGCCTACGGCATCTGGAAGGCCGGCGGGATCCTGGTCCAGGTCAACCCCCTCTACAAGGGCCGCGACCTCGCCTTTGTCCTCAAGGACTCCGGGGCACGGTTCGCCGTGGCGATCTCTCGGCTCTACAAGGACCTGCACGAGGTCCGGCCGCACACCGACCTGCAGACCGTGTTCGTGACGAACGTCCACGACTTCTTCCCTGGGAAATGGCGGCTGCTCTATGGGCTGCTCAAGGCGAAGAAGGAAGGCGACGTAATGCCAGAGGGGTCCGGCATCGTGCCGTTCCGGGAGGCGCTTCGCGCCCAGCGTCTTGAGCAGAGGCCGGTCATCAGCCCTGATGACGCGGCCGTCCTTCAGTACACCGGAGGGACCACCGGCATACCCAAGGCCGCCACGCTGACCCACCGCAACGTGGTCTGCAACTGCCTCCAGGCGCGCTCGTGGCTGACCGACCTGAGGGAGGGCGACGAGCGCCTACTGTCGGTTGTCCCGTTCTTCCACGTCTACGGCCTGACGATCTGCATGAACCTGAGCGTGGCCATCGGTGCGGTCAACATCATGCTGCTGATGCGCATGTTCGAGGTGAAGACCGTGGTGGAGGCGGTGCCGAAATACCGTCCCACGATCTTCCCCGGCGTGCCGGCGATGTACCTGGCGATCAACCAGCTACGCGGCGTCGAGAAGTACAACCTGAAGTCCATACGCGCTTGCGTCTCTGGAGCCGCGTCGCTGCCCGTGGAGGTGCAGCGCCGCTTCGAGGAGTTGACCGGCGGGCGGCTGGTGGAGGGGTTTGGGATGTCCGAGGCCTCTCCGCTCACCCACGGAAACCCTCTTTACGGCACGCGCAAGGAGGGCTCCATTGGGATTCCGATTCCCTCCACCGACGCGAAGATCGTTGACGCCGAAACCGGGACCCGCGATCTCCGTCCGGGCGAGATCGGCGAGATGGTCATCCGCGGCCCGCAGGTAATGAAGGGCTACTGGAACAACCCCGGGGAGACCGACCACACGATCCGGAACGGCTGGCTGTACACCGGCGACATCGCCCGCATGGACGACGATGGCTACTTCTACATAGAGGACCGCAAGAAGGACATGGTGAACATCGGCGGCCTCAAGGTCTTCCCGCGCGAGATCGAGGAGGTGCTCTACGAGCACCCGAGGGTGAGGGACGTGGCCGTGGCCGGGATCCGGCACCGCCTCCGCGGCGAGATGCTGGTCGCCCACATCGTGCCGAAGGAGGCGGGGGACGCGCGGGCGCTGGCGCGCGAGCTGCGCGACTTCTGCGCGCAGCGCCTGTCGGCCTACAAGGTGCCGCGGCGGTTTGAGATCGTGAGCGAGATCCCCAAGACGCTGCTCGGCAAGGCACTGCGAAGGGAAATCCGGGAGCGGGAGCAGCTCAGGGACGAGTTGCCGGAGGAAGAGTAGCGTAAGGGGCCACCCGGCCCCTGGTACGCGCGCCGCCTGTGCTGCGGTTACCTGTTCCGCAGCATCCGGACCCGCTGCGGCGGCCAGTAGATCAGCGACGCCTGCCCGACCACCTGTGCTCGGCTGAGGAAGCCGAAGGCCCTGCTGTCCTCGCTGTTGTTGCGGTTGTCCCCCAGGACGAAGAACGAGCCCGCAGGCACGGTCTCCGGCCCGTGATCACCCGACGGGGCGCCGTTCACGTACATCTCCTCGACCGCGGTGCCGTTGACGTGCAGGTGGCCGCTCTTGATCTCTACCGTGTCGCCCGGGACTGCGACGACCCGTTTGATGTAGTTGCGGCCTGGGTCGCGGGGATAGCGCAGCACGATCACGTCGCCCCGCTGGGGTTCGCGGATCCGGTATATGAGTTTGTTGACCAGCACCCGGTCGTGCGGCAGCAGGGTGGGTTCCATTGAGTACTGCTCGACCTGGAAGGCCTGCGCCACGCCGACCATTACCAGTTGGGCCAGCACAAACGCGACCACAAGCGTTTTGGCGAAGTCGAGCGCACCTCGGCCCGCGCGGCGCCAGTCTACGGGGAGCCGGCCAAACCATTCTCGGAGCCGTGTGAGCATCCTCAATACCCTAATGCCCTGCGTTGCGTTACCAGGTCATCCGGTGTGCACGATGATGTGGCGGAGGGGGTGGGATTTGAACCCACGAGGCAGGTTTGTAGCCCGCCTACACGCTCTCCAGGCGTGCCGATTCAACCACTCTCGCACCCCTCCGGAGCCCAATCCAGTATACCCGGTTTCGCCGCGCGTGACACCGGCCTAGTGCTCCCCCTCCACGGGGGGTGCGAAGCGGTACCCAAACCCCCGAGCGGTCACGATGATCGCCGGCTCAGCAGGGTCTCGCTCGATCTTGGCGCGCAGCATGTGGACGTATTTCTTGACGTCCTCTGCTGCCGCGGCATCGCGGTCCGGCCAGATCGCAGCCAGGATCTCCTCGGTGGGGAACACCCTGCCCGGCCGGGACGCCAGCAGGCGCAGCAGCTCATACTCCTTGGGCGAGAGAGCCACCGGAAGGCCCCGGACCGTTACCTCCTTGCGTTCGTCGTCCAGGGTCACCTCGGCGGTCCGGATCACCCTCGGGGCAGACGCCCGGCAGCGGCGCATCACCGCCTGGATGCGCGCATCCAGCTCGCGCAGATCAAATGGCTTGGTGATGTAATCGTCGGCGCCTGACTCCAGCCCGGCGATCTTGTCCCTGGCGCTGTCGAGCACGGTCACCATGATCACCGGCGCCTGGCTGAACTTCCGCAGCGCCTCCAGCACCCCCCAGCCGTCCATCACCGGCAGGTTGACGTCGAGCAGCACCAGGTCCGGATTTCCTGCGCCGGCGGCCTCCAGCGCCCGGGCGCCGTCCCCGGCAGACGCCACATCGTGGCCCTTGGCGCGCAGGTACCGAACCAGGAGGTCCCTGGATCGAGCATCGTCCTCAACGACCAGGATTCTCATGCCCCATCTCCTGCCGGCATGGTGAAGGCCGGCAGGGTGAAGGTGAACCGCGTGCCGCCTCCGGATGCGCGCTCGAACCAGACCCGCCCTCCGTGGAGCTCGACGTAGCGCTTCACCACCGCCAGTCCCAGGCCGATGCCGTCAATCTCGCGACGCGCCGGGTGCCCCGCCCGCTGGAACGGTTCGAAGACCTCGTGCTCGTGTCCCTTTGGGATGCCGGTTCCGGTGTCGGTCACCTCGAAGACGGCCAGCCCGTCACGGTTCGCGGCCGTTACCGTTATCTTCCCCTGCTCGGTGTACTTCATGGCATTGTGCAGCAGGTTGATGAGAATCTGCCGGAGCATGGTTTCGTCTGCCAGCACGGTCGCCGTGCCGGCGACTTCCACCGTCAGGCCCTTCTGGCGCGCGAGGTGTGCGACGTTCTGACATGCCTGCTCGATGACCACCGCCGCGTCTACGCGGCCGGCTTGGGGCTGGATCCCGCCCGCCTCCAGCGCCGAGTAGCGCAGGATGCCCTCGATCAGGTGCAGGAGGTGGTCGCCGGCGGCCAGCAGCGCCTCCAGGTCCCTGCGCTGCGCCTGGGTGATCGGACCGTCTATCTCCTCCAGCAGCAGTTGCGCATAGGCACGCACCGCGTGCAGCGGGGTCTTCAACTCGTGGCTCATCGCCGCGGTGAACTCGTCCTTGATCTGGTTGGCCTTCCGGAGTGCTTCGTTGACGCGTGCCAGCTCCTGGTCACGCGCCTCGATCGCGGAGGCCATGGTGTTGAACTCGTCGGCCAACAGTTCCAGCTCGTCCCCGCCCCCAGTCTCCACGCGCGCGGAGTAGTCGCCCCGGCGGATCAGGCGTATCACCGTGTTCATGCGGGCCAGCGGCCCAAGGATCGCGCGCCGCAGGGCGAACGCGGCCGCCACGCCGCCGCCGGCCATCAGCAGGCTGGCCAGGAGAATCCGCTCGGTCTCCGCCCGGATGCGGGCGTGTACGTCTGCAAGGGGAAACCCAATGCGCACGTAGGTCTGCCGGTCGAGCGGGTAGTCGGGGACCGCCCTGAAGATATCTAGGTACGCGGTGCCGCCCCGGGTCCTGCGCTCCTCCACGGCGAACGGCCGCGTCAGCGGGCCGGCAGGGACCGCCAGCGCGTAGCGGCCGTCGGTGAAGCGCACCTCGCCGTCCCGGATGATCTGCGCGTAGAGGACCGTTCCTGCCACGAGCCGTCGTGTGAGCCGGCTGGAGGTGGGCGCCTCCGAAAGGCCCTCGGGCGTGGGAAGAAACCGGGAGGCGTCGCGAGCCAGTTCCTCGGCGACGCCCTTCGCCCGGAGTCGCACCTGCTCCAGCAGGGCCCTTTGCAGCCGATAGGCGGCCAGCGTTCCGAACGTGGCGGCGAAGAGCACCGACAGTCCCACGAACGCCAGGACGAACTTGCCACCGAGGCTGAGCCTGGTCACGCCCCCAGTATATTACGCCGCAGCCGTTCCCTCTCTAGCGGTCCGCCGCGATCTGGACGATCTTCCTGGCCGAATCGAGCATCCTGAGCACGGCCTCCATGGTATCAGAGGCCTGTTCGGAGGCGTGGTTTGGATCCACGCCGCCCTCCTGGATGTATCCCTGCCGCCGGTTCACGATCGTCCCCAGCGCCCCTGAGGCCTGCCTGATCGCCCGGCTAACCAGCTCGGCGGCCTGTTCCTCAGGGCGCATGCCGCGGGTGCCCAGCACGCCGGTCGGGCCGACCATGGCGACGATCTCGGCTCCGGCGGACGCCGGCGCCGGTTGGGGCGCGACCCCGGTGCCGGATCCGGCCTGGGCCACGAGTTCGGCATGCTTCCGCGCGCTGGCTTCAATCTGTCGCTGCACCGCGGCGATCCACTGCACCTCGGCCGCCTCGCGGATGACGCGGGCCTCGATAAGCAGCGGCCTGATACCCTTGTAGCCGTCACCGTTGCCTGCCTGCGCCACGCGCTGGAAGCTGGGATCCGCGGAGCCCGCCAGCAGGTTGATTGTTTCCTGGATGTAACGCTGCTGCGCGTCGGCGTCCAGCGCGGTGACCGCCAACTTGGCCTGCGCGGCCGCGCGATCAATCTCGGCCAGGGCGGAGGCCAGCGCGGTTTTGTCAACCACCAGGACCGGGAGCGGCTCCTCCGCGGCCGCGGCCTGCTCAGATGCCTGGGCGGTCTGGTCCGGCTGCGCGGAAGGCTGATTCTGCGCCACCAGCGTCTTCTGTGGGACCGCCGCCGGGTCGGTCGCGGGCGGCACCACGGCCTCCTCCTCGGTGGGCGTGCTCAGAAACTTCACCGGTAGCTGCGTCACGCCGGTCAGGGCCAGCCCGGCCGTTGTCAGGATCGCTATGGGAATCAACGCCAGCAACGTCCTCTTGATAATCGCGCCGAACATGCCAACACCTCCGTGTGGTGCGGTTCTGCACTGGCGCAAGTCTGTCACCCGAGCTCGGAGGAGGCCATGCAAGCGGGGTTCCCGCTGGGTTGAAATTCGGTCAAGGCCGGCCGGGCAGTCGCGCGCTGTCGTAGGCCGGTAATCCTGTTACCCTAACGGATGATCCGCTGGAGGGATGTGCCTATCCCGGGATGGCTGCTTGCCGTTTCCAGGAAGCGGGGTCGTGGGATATCGCGTGCACTCACGGGACCGCTCCCGGAGCCATCCCGAGGGCTGCGTCCCTCGCGGGAGCTGCTCGGCCAGGGTGAGCGGGGTGCGGAAATCGCGGTGGAAGGTCCCGTGGAAGTTAGTGTACGCCGCCGAGGACCTGGCCCGTGGCGTCATCGATGGCGGCGTGGAGCATGAGACGCGGCCCGCGATCTTCGAGCCAGGGGTGGTGACTGCCACAGCCTGCAAGGTAATCGTCTCCCTAGTCATGCTCCCAGGGTGACATATTCATTGGCCCGTTGGCTGGTGACAAAGTCATTGACCTATCACACATGGCGTGTGGGAACTTGCCAGACCTCATCCAAGGCGATAGAATGTACACGAAATGCGTACACGTGTACATAAAAAGCGTACACCCGGACAGCCCCCGTGCCTGCCCTCACCGCGCCCGCTTGACGCGCTGGTCTCCAAGCCGGCGGTTCGACTGCTCCGCCACCTGGTAACCCATCCCTCCGCGATCACCGGTCGCCAGCTCGCCAGCGCCGCGGGGGTCCACCACTCTGTCGCACGTCAGGTCTTGGAACGGCTGACCCAAGAGGGTGTGATCGAGCGACGCCGCGCCGGGAGGGCGTATCTCTACTCCCTGAACCGCGACCGCTACGTCGTTACCGAGATTCTGGAGCCGGCCTTCCGCAGCGAGGCGCGATGGTTTGAGCGACTCGGTGAAGAGATCCTAGCAGCTCTCCGATCGTCAGCGGAGTCCGTCGTCCTGTACGGCAGTTGGGCCCGCGAGGCGGCAACGCCGCGTAGCGATGTTGACCTTCTGCTGGTGGTGACAGATGAGGCCGCACGCGAGACCGTTGGGGGGCGCGTCGACGAACTTCGCGGGCGCCTCGGCGAGCGGTTCGGCCGATTCATCTCAATGATGGTGATGACGGCCGAAGAGGTACGGGCGAAGCTAGGGGCCGGCGATCAACTGGTGCGGTCGATCGTGAGCGAAGGGCGGGTGCTGGCCGGACGCAGTCTTGCGGAGATCGCCGTCGGTGGCTAAGCGCGAATCTACGGGTCGGCCGACGGTCCCAACACGCGACACGGCGCGGATTCAGGGCGCGAATTACCTGAAGAAGGCTGAGGGTCATCTCGCGCAGGCGCTCGAAGCGGCGGCGGCAAGCCGGTGGGATACGGCCGTTCTCCTGTCGGTCCACGCCGGGATCTCCGCAGCCGACGCTGCGTGCGTCGCAGAACACTGCGTCCGGTCGATCAGCCCGGCGCACATGGACCAGGTCAGGCTAATTCGCCAGTTGTTTCCCGGGGACGATGAAGCCAAGAAGGCATCAAGTCACCTGGCGGCGCTGCTTGATCGCAAGAATACGGTGGAGTACGAAGGGCGCCTGTGTCGGGTGCATGACGCGGAAGCCGCGATCAAGCACGCAGAGCGACTGGTGGCATGGGCACGTAAGATCTGCCCCCACACTTGCTATCGCGGCCCTGACAGCCTCCCTCTTACGTTGAGCGCTTCATCTCTGCGCCGTATCCTGCCCGGCTTTCCGCCACCGCCAGCCGGAGCTCGGGCGCGGCTTCGGCGGCGCCGATCGCTTCGATCAGCAGCTGCGCGTCCGCGCGCGGGAGTTCGAGCGCAGAGGTCTGTAGGGCCGTTCCCCACTTCTCGTCCTTGCGCGCCAGGAAGCCGAGCCGCGGGATGAACGGCTTGAAGTCGATCGGCGTCGCGGGGTCGGCGATCACCTCGAAGTCGATCCGGTACGGATACTCGCGGTCGGCCCAGGTGGCTTCCGACGACTGGTAGACCGCCGTGGTGGCGACCGCCGCCGCGCCGAGCTTGTGTACACCCTTGATGTAGAAGAGCAGGAGGTCGCCGGGCTGCATGCGGTTGATGCGCCCGTAGTTCTCATCGCCCCAGCGCTGGCGCCCCAGGCACTTGAAGTAGTTGTTCATTGAAGTCACCAGCAGCCATTTCCGGCCCGTGCCTGCGGCGAAGTGCTTCAGCACTGTCCGCCGGACGAGTTCGCGGGCGCGGCGGAACTCCGGCGAGTGGCGCACCTGTCGCCACAGGCGTTCGCGGGCGCCTTGATCGACGCGGTAAGCGTCGGCGATCTCCCTCGTCAGGGGCAGCACGCCCGGTGACTGCCAGAGTCTCCGAAAGAACCCTTCCAGGTTCCGGACCAGCGGATCCTGGAGACTGCCGGTGAGGGCTACGTTGAGCTCGATGTTCCTGGTCAGGGCGGGACCGGTGAGGTTCGAGGAGCCGACGACGGCGATGAAGTCCGAGCCGGCGGTGCCCAGGTAGAGCTTGGGGTGGAAGACGCCCTCCGCGACGTCCTCCGGGGCGTAGTAGAGCCTGCACTCCCGTTCCGGCGGGGTGTGCAGGGATTCCAGCGCCTCGACCTGGGTCAGCCCGAAGTCGGTCCCCGCGATCACCTGCAACCGGCGGACGGGTCGCTGCAGCAGGCGCAGTTCGTCCACGCCGCTCTGACGGACAAAGGCGGATGCGATCCTGACGCTCTCTGAGCCGTCCAGCAGCGTCTCGAGCGCGGACCGGGTTGCCCCGGCGGTGGGTAGAACCTGAAGGTTCACCGGCATCGTTGGTTGCCTGCCCGCCGGAGACATTCGGCCTGGAGGGAGCTATTCCCCTTGCTTGACCGTCCAGCATGCGGTCGGTACCCTGTAGGCGCAGTCGTTTAGACACGACTAAGTCCAGGACGTCACTTTGCATGCAGCGTTCCGACAAGGTCACCGTTGAGGCCGCCGGGGACGTGCTTGCCGGCCGCAGCGGGCGGCGGGGGCTGGCCCGTCTCCTGCCGTTTCTCGGTCCCGCGTTCGTCGCCTCGGTCGCCTATGTGGATCCCGGCAACTTTGCCACCAACATCCAGGCGGGCGCGAAGTTCGGTTTCCTGCTGCTCTGGGTCGTGCTGGCCAGCAACCTGATGGCCATGTTGGTGCAGGTGCTTGCGGCAAAGCTAGGCATCGCTACCGGCCGCAACCTGGCCGAGCTGTGCCGGGAGCAGTTCCCGCGGCCGCTTGTCTGGATCATGTGGGTCCTGATGGAGGTCGTGGCCATGGCCACCGACCTGGCCGAGTTCGTCGGCGCCGCGGTGGGGTTCTACCTGCTGTTTGGCCTGGCGTTGTTTCCCGCGGGCCTGCTGACCGGCGCGGTCACGTTCCTCATCCTGGCGCTGGAGCGCCGGGGGTTCCGCCCCCTGGAGGTTGTGATAACCGCGTTTGTCGGCATAATCGCCGTCTGCTACCTGATCGTGCTGGGGCTCGAGCGGCCCGCGCTGTCCGTGGTGCTGGGCGGTCTGTTGCGGCCGCGCTTCGCAGGCCCCGAGAGCGTGCTGCTCGCGACCGGCATCCTGGGTGCCACCGTAATGCCGCACGTCGTGTTCCTGCACTCGTCGCTGACGCAGCACCGGATCGTGGCCCGGACCGCCCATCAGGCACGACGGCTGTTCCGGTTTGAGGTCGCGGACGTCGTCATTGCCATGGGTATCGCCGGGCTGGTCAACGCCGCGATGCTGATCATGGCGGCCACCACCTTCTTCGCACACGGGCTGACCAATGTGGGGACCCTCGAGGAGGCCCACCGCACGCTCATCCCGCTGCTCGGCGGGTTGAGCAGCACTGTCTTTGCTATCTCGCTGCTGGCATCGGGCCTCTCATCGTCCGTGGTGGGCACGATGTCGGGTCAGGTGATCATGCAGGGCTTCCTGCACCGCCGCATCCCGGTGTGGGTCCGGCGGCTGGTGACGATGCTGCCCGCCCTCGTCGTGCTTGCGCTGGGGCTGGACCCCACCCGCAGCCTTGTCATCAGCCAGGTGGTGCTCAGCTTCGGGCTACCGTTCGCACTTATCCCTCTGGTCCTCTTCACGCGGCGGCGGGACCTGATGGGCCCTCTGACGAACCATGTAATCACGACGGCGGCCGCTGTTCTCGTTACGGCGCTCATCGTCGCTCTCAACCTTTTCCTAATCTACCAGGTGTTCGCCGGAGGATGATGCGGCTGTGTTCGATCACCTGCTGATACCACTCGACGGCTCGCGGCTCGCCGAGAGCGTGCTTCCTGCCGCCGGGGCGATCGCGCGCCGGTTCGGGTCGGCCGTCACCCTGCTGCACGTGGTCGAGCGGACACCGCCCGACGAAGTGCACGGCGAGCCGCATCTGACTACCGTTGCGGAGGCAGAGGCCTACCTGGCGGAGGTGGCGGTCCGGGAGTTCCCGTCAGGGGCCGCAACCACGCACGTGCACGCCCCCGACGAGACCGACGTTGCCGAGAGCATCGCCCTCCACGCCGACGAGTTGCGCGCCGCGTTGATCGTACTGT
Source organism: bacterium (assembly GCA_031082185.1). NCBI lineage: Bacteria > bacterium. Next base: position 106,592 of record JAVHLI010000006.1, read on the forward strand.
GCACCCACGGCCAGGGCGGAGCCCGGGAGCTGATCTACGGCAGCGTCGCTCAGCAGGTTCTCAGCCACGGCAGCGTCCCGGTCCTGCTGGTCCGCCCCGGCCCAGAGGCCCAGGCCTTCACCTGCGGCCGGGTTCTGGTTCCCCTGGACGGCAGCGCGCCGTCCGAGGCCGCCCTGCCGCCGGCCGAGGCGCTTGCCCGCGCATTCGGCGGCCGCCTTCACCTGCTGACCGTGGTGCCTACCGTTGCCACGGTCTCCTCTGACCGCGCGCCCGCTGCGCTGTTCCTTCCAATCGCGACCGCGGTTGCCCTTGATCTCGAGGAGGAGGAGACGCGGCTCTACCTCGATGGGCTGGCCGCTCGACTGCGGCAGGACGCCCTGACCGCGGAGGCGGAAGTAGGGCGCGGTGATCCGGCCTGGGAAGTCGCCGCCGCCGCCGATCGGTTGGGTGCGGACCTCATGGTGATGGCCACCCACGGCCGGTCCGGCATGAGCGCGGTGTGGGCGGGCAGCGTGGCGATCCGGATCATGGCTAGGTGCCGCAGGCCGATGCTGCTGGTGAGGGCGCCGGGAGCGCCGGACAACCTTTGAGGCAGATGCGTCCGACCGGCAGGCGCCCGGATGCGTGGCGCGGAGTTGGCGGAGGAGGTGGGATTCGAACCCACGAGGCAGTTTCCCGCCCAACGGTTTTCGAGACCGTCCGGGTACCGGGCTCCCGAACTCCTCCAAAACCTAATGTTATCAGGCCGGCGGTAGGGTGAACAAGGGCAGCGCCAGCAGGTCCGGCAGCGCCGCGATGTAGTAGTCGGCCCACACCGACGGCTCGTGGTTCACGGCCACGGTGACCATCCCCACGGCGTGCGCTCCGTCAATCTCGCGGCCTTCGTGGCCCACGAACACCGCCTCATCCGGCGCGAGGCTTGTTTGCCTGAGGGCTTCCATGTAGATCGCGGGATCCGGCTTCTGGACCCGTACGACCCTGGAGCAGGCGACCGCATCAACGAGGCCGGCGACCCCGGCCTGGGCCAACCACTGCATCTTCCACTCCAGCGGATAGATGGTGTCGGTAATGATCCCGACGATGAGGCCGCGCTCCTTGAGGGCGGTCAGGGTGGCTCGGGCCCCGCTCAGGCCGTACACCTCGTGCGTCTGCTCCATGATCAGCCGGGTGAGATCCTTACGTTCTTCCGGGTTGGTCACGCCGCGCACGCGCAGGAACTCGTCCCAGTAATCGCCCGCGTTGACCTGACCGGTTGAGGCATTTGCCTGCGTGATCCTGAGACGGGCGCGTTCGGCTTCCGTGGGCTCGCGGTCGTAGCCCCTCTCCGCGAGAAGCCGGACCGCGTACTTACCGGTGGGCACCTTGCGGTCGTATAGCACTCCTGCCGCATCGAAGAACACGCCTCGGATCACGATTCCCTCACGGCCCCCTGTCCGCCCCTGCCCGCGATCGGTCCTGTCACGACCGCGATGATCTCCCGTAGGTCTCGGATAACGACGTCCGCGGCCGGCTCCTCCATATCGCCGTCGGACTTGTCGGTGAGGAACGACCGGATCTGGATGGCCAGCCCATACCCGGCCCCTTGGGCGCCTGCCACGTCGCGGGAGACGGTATCGCCCACGTAGGCGCAGGCCTCCGGCGGCAGCCCCATCTGAGCCGCCGCCTCATGGAAGATGCGCGGGTGAGGTTTGCGGTAGCCGAAGCCGGAGCTGGTGATGACCGGGTCGAAGAAGCGGGCTATGCCGTACGATGCCAGCTTCCGCGGCACCAGCCCCAGACTCAGGATGTTTGATATGACCGCCAGGCGGAAGCCGCGTTGCTGCAGTTCGGCGAGCACGGCAGGCGCCTCCGGCCTCAGCGTCCGCCCGTAGAAGTTGTCCTCGTAGTACAGGGTCAGATCCTCGGCCTCGGCGATCAGCCGGTCCCGGGGCAACCCGTTGTCGGGGAAGACGTACTCGGTCCACACACGATCCGGCGGCAGCTCGCGCTGGTGCTGCTCCCGCCAGCGCTGGTAGGCCGCCATGCCGGACAGCACGGCGGCGCGCAGGTCTTCCACCGACAGGCCGGGGTCAAGTCCCCGGCCTGCCAGCATCTCCAGCAGGCCGCCGGCAGCGGTCTGGCGGGTGGCGTCGTCGTAGTAGATCTCCTCCAACGTGCCACCCAGGTCGAAGACGACGGCCTTGATCACTATCTTCTCCGCTGGTTCGCGACCCAGAAGTCCAGGATCTTCGCCCCGTGCTCGTAGGCGTACATGGGGTCAATGGTCCAGGCCTTGTTCTTCAGCACGGCCATGGGCACCGCCCCACGGGGGAACTCCAGCATGCCTGTGCGCACCGGGTAGTCTCCGGGCACGAAGAACGGCTCATAGCCCTTTCCGCCCCGGCTGTCGCCCATCAACCACCGGATCATGAGCTTGGCGGCGTTGGGGTGAGGTGCCTGGTCAATGATGCCCAGGTAGGTCTGGTAGAAGACCGCCCCGACGGGCTTGATGTCCAGCGCGGGCTCGAAGACGAACCTCCCGGCCATCACGTCGCGGTACTTAGCATAGTCAACCGTGGCCAGGGGCGGGTCCTTCTGCCCCCGCGTGCCCACGGCCCTGGTCGCGTCGCCGTCGCTGCCGGCGAAGACCGGATCGTTCTTGAGAAAATTCCTGATCCACTGGAAGGCGGCATTCGGGCAGTCCTTGTCGAGGACGATCTCCTTGCCGAACGCATCCTTGTAGGAGCTCGCGAAGTGATCGGCATGCTTGACGAAGGTGGCCATCATGCTCAGGTTTTCGCCGGACTCGAAGATGTCCTTGATCTGCACCTTGCCCTTCCACTGGGGCTTGGTCAGGTCCCACCAGCTCGTGATCGGAGGCGTCTTGTACACTTCAGAGTTGTAGATGACCACCCGCGTGCCCAGGCGCTGTACGAGCAGCGGCTCACGGAGCTCCTTTGGGATCAGCCCCACCAGCTCGCTCGGGACGAAGTTCCAGAGCATCCGCCTGGGAACCATCTCGAAGATCACCGTGGGCGGATCGCCGGCGAAGAACACGTCGCCGGTACGGACGCGCGCACGGACTTCCTCTTTGACCTTGCTGATCACCTCTACGGTGCCCATGTCGAAGGCCTCGACCTTGATGCCGGGATAGGCGGCCTCGAAGCTCTTGGCGGCCGCCGGGATGCGCGAGGACGACGAGTAGACGACGACTTTACCCTCTTTCCTGGCCGCCGCCTCGATCGCGGCCCAGTCGTGCGTCGCCGGTGAGTGGGGACCCAGTTTGGCTTCCAGGAGCCATTTCTGCTGGGCCTCGGACATCGCCGGCGCGCCCAGGGACGGCGTGGTCCCCGCCAGCGCAACGGCGAGGACGCCGATGGTCAGAGCGCACGTCAGGGAAGAAACCTGCCTGATCATTGGGTTGCCTCCTTCTTTCCGATTCTCCGGATCAACCACTGACCTGCCAGACTCAGGGCGACGAGGATTATCACGATGCCGTTGGCAAACTGGGTGAAGCCCTGCTCATTGTAGCGGAAGATCAGACTGGGCAGCACCCGGGTGGACGGCGTCACCAGCAGAATGATGAGCGATAGATCGCGGATTGTGCTTATGAACGTCAGCAGGAACCCTGCCACGAATCCGCTCAGTGTCAGGGGAACGATGATGCGCCGGAACCGGGCGGTCCAGGAGGCGCCGGACATAACCGCGGCTTCCTCGAGCTCCTGGCCCACCTGGAGCATGGAAGAGACCCCTGTCCGCGACGAGAAGGGCAGGTTCTTGGCGACGCAGACCAGCACCAGCAACGCAAAGGTGCCGTAGAGCGCCGGGATCGGACCGAGCGGCGAGGCGAACATGGCTATGTAGACCGCCCCGAACGCGATGCTGGGAACGAGATATGGCAGGAACGATATCTGTTCCAGCGCGCGCGACAGCCGCGTACCGCGCCCTTTCACGATGGCGTACCCCAGGAGCAGGCCTAGCAGGCCCACCAATCCCGCTGTGATTACCGACAGCGCGATGCTGTTCTTCGCGGCTCCAAGCACAAGCCAGCTTCGCAGCAGTCCTGCTTCCCCCTCGGCGTAGCGGCGGTTTCCGCCCTCGGAGATCCAATAGTGCAGCGACAGATTGCCCAAACTGTAGTTGTTCTCCTCGAGCATGAGCGACTGCCAGACCAGGAGCAGGAGGGGAACCAGCACGCAGACCAGGACGAACGCCAATACCAGGATCAGCAACGGGTACCGCCAGCCGCGCAGCGGTGTCAGGCGCACCCGCAGGCCCCTACCTGAGATCGTGACGAAGCTCTTGCGCGTGCCGATGAGGCGCTGGTTGCCATAGATCGTCAGCGCGGACAACACAACCAGCACTACGGCCAGGATGTAGGCGGAGGCCTTGAAGCCCATCCTGAGGTTGTTGTAGAGGGTGGTGGCGAGCGTGTAGTACCCCACCGGCCTGCCCAGGAAGATCGGCGTGCCGAACGTCCCCAGTGACCGTGAGAAAGTCAGGATGAAGGCCGAAAGTATGGCCGGAAGGACCAGGGGGAGTGTGATCTTCTTTAGGATCTTCCATCGGTTCGCCCCGAGGATCTCCCCTGACTCCTCGAGATGGCTGTCAACCGAGGCCAGCGCGCCCGACACCAGGATGAAGGTGAAGGCGTAGTAGTGCAGTCCCATAGCGATGATGATGGGGACCGGCCCATATGCCAGCCAGTTGGGGGTGGCGACGCCGGTCATATACTCGAACAGGCCACCTGCTCCGCCCAGCCGGGAGTTCCTGAAGACGACCAGCCAGGCCAGCGCTATGGTCCACGAGGGCAGGATGAATGGGATCGTGATCAGGCCGCCGAGCAGACGGCGCCCCGGCAGATCGGTGCGGGTCAGGAGCCAGGCGAGCGGGCACCCGATCAGCAGGGCCATGAGGGTCGCGCCCGCGGAGGTGACAACGGTGTTGAGAAAAGGCCTGTAGACCAGCTCGTTGCTGACCGTGCCCAGGAAGGTGCGCTTCCAGTGGAACAGGGTGAACGCGCCTTCCTCGAACCCCCTGGCCACCCGCGCGTCCTCAGGGTGCCAGGTGATTGTCGCCCACGCGATCCGCAGGAGGGGAACCCCCACCAGGTAGATGAGCAAGGCGCAGAGGACGAGCGAGAGCAGAATCCTGGGCGTCGTGATCGCACGCCAGAGGCGGCGCATGTGCGGATGCAGCGCGGACGACCAGGGAGGATTCAGCGCGGCCATTACGGCGCCGGGCCCCCGGAACCATCGGTCAACAGACGCGAGGTTACCGGATCGTAGAGGTTGAAGGTGGCCGGGACAAACGAGAGCCAGACCTTGCGGTCCATCTCGATCGTCATGGGGCGCGTCTCGCGGATGGTGAGCATCAAATCACCCCGCCGGGCGTTGACGATCAGTTCCGCTCCAGCGGGAAGGACCGAGTATGTCTCGAACTCCACCGCGCCCTGCTGGGGTTCCAAGTAGAGCATGATGCTCTCCGGCCGGATGCCGGCGATGACGCGCTCCAGGGCAGGCGGGCCCGGGTAGCATAGGGTGAACGCGCCGAAGTCGAGGACGGCCGCCTCTCCCCGGCCGCGTACGGCTGCCGGAAGCAGGTTCATCTTTGGGGCTCCGATGAAGTCCGCGACAAACACCGTGGCCGGCCTGCGGTATACCACGTCGGGCGGCGCCAACTGCTCCAGGACTCCTTCCTTCATGACCGCCACGTGGGTCGAGAGCGTCAGCGCCTCGATCTGGTCGTGCGTGACGTATACGACCGTGGCGCCGGTGTCCCGGTGGAGGCGCTTGAGCTCGGAGCGCATGTCCATTCGCAGCCGCGCGTCCAGGTTCGAGAGGGGTTCGTCCAGCAGGAATATGCCGGGCCGGGGCGCCAGCATCCTGGCCAGGGCCACGCGCTGCTGCTGCCCCCCGCTCATCTCCTGCGGGTAGCGGTCTTCCATCCCGGCAAGCTGCAGGTCGGATAGGGCCTGGGCGACCCGGCGGCTGATATCTTGGGCCGGTAGCCGGGCCAGCTCCAGCCCGAACGCCACGTTCTCGAAAACGGTCATGTGGGGCCAGAGCGCGTAACTCTGGAAGACCAGACCCAGGCCCCGGCGCGACGGTGGCACGTGGATGCCCTGCTGGTGCGAGAAGATGGGGCGGCCGTCTATCAGTATCTCCCCGCAGTCGGGATCCTCGAGGCCGGCCACCATGCGCAATACCGTGGTCTTCCCGCAGCCGGAGGGGCCCAGTACCGTGAGGAAGCTCCCTGGTTCGATAACGAGGCTGAGGTCGTTGACGGCAACTACCTTACCGAAGCGCTTGCTCACGTTGCGCAGTTCGATCCGGCGCATCTCTGTCACTCCAGGGCCTGTATTGTCCCACCCTTTCCCAGCATGTCGAGGCCGTACGCGGCACGCAGATCCTGCAGCCGGTTGACGCTGTCCAGGCTCTGCTTGGGGCGGGCCACGGCCACGGCCAGAATCAGGGCGTTCAGGATTGTCATCGGCACGGTCATCGAATGGAACGTTGAGACCGGTCCCCGCCGGGCGGCCAGCACGACGTCGGCCTTGTGCTTGAAGGCCAGCCCCAGGGTGTCGGTCAGGAGCACGGTGCGGCAGCCCAGTGACCGGGCGTGGGCGAGCACCGCCACAAGTTCAGGGGTGGCGCGCAGGAAGCCCGCGGCCAGCACCGCGTCACCCGGCTGAAGCAGCAGGAGTTCTTCCAGTACGTCCCGGCCCGAGCTGGTCAGGCCGCGGACGGGTATGCCGAACCTCTGGAGGCGGATCTTGGCAAGGTCGGCGAGCATGCGCGAGGGGCCCATGCCAAACACGAAGATACTGCGCGCCTTCAAGAGGATCTCCACCGCGCGGTCGAAGTCGGCGGGGCGCACGCCGTGGAGCATCTCCGTCAGGTACTGCACTTCCATCTCGGCAACCTTGGTGAGGAGGTGCCTCTGGTCGCCCTTGAGGTCGTCCATCTTGCGCCGGAGGCGGGCCGCCGGGCTTGCCTTCTGGCGGAACAACTCCTGCAGGATGCGGCGGAGTTCGGGGTAGCCGGCGAAGCCTACTGCCCTGGCAAAACGCACCACGGTGGCCTCGCTGACGCCGAAGCGCTCGGCTATGGCGGCGGCGGGGAGGAACGCCGCCTCGTCGTAGTTGTCCAGGAGATAGGAAGCGATGCGCTGCTGGCTCTTGGTGAGCCCGGGGAATCGGTCTTCCAGCCGCTGCCGGAACCTATCGAGCGACTCCACGCGCACCCCCTCCGTGCAAGATTCTCCTACAACAGGAGGGGGATTGCAAGAGTTCTTTCAGTCAGGTCTGCGGGGGCGGTTGAGGGATACCGCCCGGTCACGGCATCAGCGGCGCCGCCGCCGGGCGGGAGCCCGGCCGTCCGCTTCCCACGGCCGGTACCCGGTTTCGTACATCGCCTTCGAGAGCATGTGCGCCCCCACCGGAGCGGTGAGCATCACGAAGAGCAACGTAACGATCTCCCTTCCGTCGGTCCCGTGCGCCAGAATCGCCGAGGTCAGCACCAGCGCCAGCCCCAGTGTGGTCGCCTTCGTGGCCGCGTGCAGGCGCGCGTAGGCGTCACCGAAACGGTGCAGTCCCAGCGCGGCGATCAGCGCGAGACTCGATCCCGCCAGCAGCAGCCCGGCGATCACGGTGTCACGCAATGGGAGGCCTCCCCCGCACGTAGCGCGCCGCGGCCACGGTCCCGATGAAGCCCAGGATGGCCACCACGGCAGCTACGTCCGCGTACAGCCGCGTCCCGGCACGCATTCCCAGCACGGCTACCAGGATGATCAGGATCGTGGCGATCGTGTCGCCGGCCACCACGCGGTCTCCCAGGTGCGGGCCCCGTACCAAGCGCAGCAGGCACAGAGCCATCGCGACCACGAGCATGGCGAGCGCGACCGTGACGGCCGTCATTCCAGCAACCCCCGGATCGGTCTCTCCAGCGTGCGCTTGATCTCGTCCACCGTGGCCGCCGGGTCGTCCATGGCCAGCACGTGAACGAGCAGATAGGATCTGTCCCCGGCGACGTCCACGGTCATCGTACCCGGTATGAGCGTGATCGAGTGCGCCAGCATGGTGATGCCCGCGTCGGTCTTGAGGTCCAGCGGCACCTGCACGATGCCGGATCGAATCTTGAGCCGCGGCCGCAGCACTACCAGGCCGGCGACCGCCAGGTTCGCCATGACGTTCTGGTAGACGAACGTCACCAGCCAGGTGAGCCCAGACCTGAGCCGCCTAAACGGCGCCATCTCCCGGTTCCTCATCGAAGGCGCTCCCGCAGCGCTCCCACCCCAGCGCTCCTACTTCTTCAGCACCGTGCCGATGTACCTGGCCGGTTGGGTCAGGTGCGCTGCCGCGGTCGAGGTGAGCGAGTACAGGACCTGCGGCCGCAGCCCAACGGCGATCGTGATCAACGCGAGCGCGGCCGCGGGCGCTACCAGTCGGGCCGGCGCGCGCCGCGGCTCCCCCGGACCCCAGAAGGCGGTGGTGTAGATCTTTAGCATGGACATCAGCGTTAGGACGCTGACGACGATGCTCACGGCCACCACGCCGTACTGGCCCACCTCCAGCCCGGCGCGGATGAGCAGCAGCTTGGCGAAGAAGCCCGAGAACGGCGGCACTCCGGCGAGCGAGAGCGCGCACACCACGAAGGCCAGCGCGAGCACGCCGTTGGTGCGGGCCAGACCGCCCAGCCGGTCGAGCCGGTCCGTGCCTTGCGTCTCCTCGATGGCGCCGCCGACCAGGAGCAGGCCGGACTTCACGACGATGTGGTGGAGGATGTAGAAGATCCCGCCGGCGATCCCGAGCTGGCCGGCAAGCGCCAGGCCCATGATCATGTACCCGACCTGGCTGATGATGTGGAACGACAGTATCCGCCTCACGCTGTCCTGGGCAAGGGCGCCCAGGACGCCGAACAGCATCGTGCCGGCCGCCGACCAGAGAAGCAGCGGGTCCGGGCCGCCGCTCGGGAAGACGATCGTGAACACCCGGAACAGCGAGTAGACTCCCACCTTGGTGAGCATCCCGCCGAAGAACGCCGCCACGCCTCCGGGCGGGATGGCATAGGCGTGGGGCAGCCAGAAGTAGAAGGGGAATATCGCGGCCTTGGTGCCAAACGCCACCAGCAGCATCATCGAGGCGGCACGCACCGTACCGGCGGGTGCGAGGGGAACGCGCTCTGCCAGGTGGGCCATGTTCAGCGTGCCTGTGGCCGAGTAGATCAGCGCGACCCCGAACAGGAAGAACATCGAGGCCACCAGGTTGATCGCCACGTAGCCGAACGCCTCGCGCGCCTGCCGCTGCGTGGTGCCGTGGGTCAACAGGAAGTAGGACGAGATCAGCATGACCTCGTAGGCCACGTAAAGGTTGAACAGGTCTCCGGTCAGGAACGCCCAGTTGATGCCGGTGAGCAGGAACTGCCATCCGGCGTGTACGAAGCGGTCGTCGCGCCCGGATGCGATTGTGAAGACGAGCCCGACCAGGCCGATCAGCGCCGCGATCAGCACCATCAGCGCGCCGAGCATGTCGGCCACCAGGGTGATGCCGTAGGGCGCGGCCCAACCTCCGGCCTGGATGGGCATCACCTGCCCGCCGCGGGTCAGCAGGACCAGCGCGATGCTGGCCGCCAGCGTTGCCAGGCTGCCTGCCAGCCCCAGGGTGCGCTGTGCGCGGCGTGAAGGTCCTGCGATCAGCAGGATTGCCGTAAGCAACGGGGCGATGATCGGAAGCGCGGGCAGCGCGGCGATCAAGCTAGCGGTCATCGCGCTTCTCCTTGCCGTGTTTCTCCTCGCCGCCGAAGAGGTGCATCCGGTACCCCAGCGCCAGCAGGAACGCGGTCACGCCGAACGAGATGACGATGGCCGTCAGGATGAGCGCCTGGGGCAGCGGGTCGGTCATCGGGCCTCGCGTGGCGCTGATAACCGGCACACCGCCGCGTAGTCCGGCCGATAGCAAAATGGTGATATGGGCCGCGTGGGAGAGCAGGGAAAGGCCGATGATCTGGCGCACCAGCGACTTCCCCAGGAGCAGGTAGAACCCCGTGGCGACCAGGGTGCCGACCAGCAGCGCAACCAGGGTTGTCACTATTCTGCCTCCGCCGCTTCCACCAGCGAGCGCAGCGCAGAGAGCACCGAGCCGGCCACCAGCAGGAGCACCCCTAGATCGAAGATCAGCGAAGAGGGCAGTCGGTGTCCGCCGACAGCCAGCAGCGTGTGCTGCAGCAGTGGCTTGCCAACCACCAGGGGGATGGCCGACGAGCCCGCGGCCAGTGCCAGTCCAACGGCCATGAGGACGTCCCAGCGGCGGGACAGCCGGATGGCGCCGAAGGCCTCCGAGCGCAGGACAACCGCGGCGGCGACCATCAGTCCGGCGACGAACCCTCCGCCCGGTCCGTAGTGACCGGTGGACAACAGCAGTATCGCGTAAGCCACGATTGCCGGCGAAAGGACGCGCGCGATGGTGCGCAGGATCGGCGAGGTGAGCTGCACGTCTTCCTGCGCGTCACGCCGCTTCCGGCGTGCCGCACCCAGCCGCCATGGCGCCAGAGAGATGATCCCGAGCGCGGCGATGGCCAGCACGCTGATCTCGCCCATCGTGTCCCAGCCCCGGAAGTCCACGATGATCAGGTTTACGACGTTCTTGCCGCCGGCCTGGGCGGCGTGCGTGAAGAACTCACCGGATATGCGCTGTAGGCCGGACACGTCGGCAACCATCGCCGCCATCACCGCGCTGACCCCACCGGCTGCGATCGCCACCAGCCAATCGGATACGGGGCGGGCCTGGGGATGGCCGGCGTCGCTTTTGCCCAGCGCAGTAATCGCCACCAGGAAGAGCACGAGCGAAACCGTCTCTATCACCGCCTGGGTGATGGCGATGTCCGGCGCGCTGAGCAGCAGGTAGATTAGGCTGACCGAGTACCCTGCCGCGCCCAGCGCCAGCACGGCCCCCAGCAGCAGCCGCAGGCGCACGGCCGCGACCGCAGCGGCCATGGCCACGACCACGGTGATCGCAGGCCCCAGTTCGTGGTCCCCGGTGAGTAGGGGTACCGCGATCCCGGTGCGGAAGAACCCGACGGCCACAAGCGCCATGGCCGTGACCATGATGTAGACAAGGTAGTCGCGGAGGCGGCCGGTGAGGTACAGTCCTGTCAGGAGCTTCGAGCCATCGAGGGTGGCGGCGTAGAGCCGGTCGTAGAGGCGCCCGGCGCTCAGCCACTGCACGCTCCGCTCCAGGCGTTCCGCCAGGGGATGCAACCTAAAGAGCAGCCATCCGCCGGCCACCGCAATGGTCGTGACCGTGGCCGCGGTAAGGGTCGGACCGTGCCAGAGGGCCACGGGCTGCGGCGCTCCGGTGATCGCCGCGGCGGCAAGGGCTGAGAGGCGCTCGACCGTGCCCGGGGCCAGTCCGAACAGAAGCGCCAGCAGCGCCAGGACGCCGGCAGGCATCCACAGCAGCATCGGAGGCTCGTGCACGGCCTCAGGCGGAGGTGGCTGCGCGTCGGCGCGGCCCTTTGCGCGGCGATGCTGGGGCGCTTTGCCCAGGAAGATCCACATGTACCGGGCCCCGTACGCCAGCGAGAGTGCTCCGGAAAGGATCACGGCGCCGGTCGCGACCCAGGAACCCGCGGCCCAGGAACCCGCGATCCAAGGACCGCGCAGGAAGGCTTCTACGACCGCCTCCTTGCTGAGGAACCCTCCGAAGGGAGGCAGGCCGGCCATGGAGAGCGCTGCCAGCGTCGCGATGCCGCACGTGACCGGCATCGCCCGGCGCAGTCCGCCCAGTCGGGCAATCACCCGCGTGCCGGTCTCGTGCTCGACGGCTCCGGCGACCAGGAAGAGCGTGCCCTTGAACGCCGCGTGGTTCAGGACAAAGACCATGGCCGCGGCCGCGGCGGCGGGCGTGCCCCATCCGAGCAGCGCGGTGGCCAGTCCCAGCGCGCCGACGGTGGAGTAGGCGAGCAGGCCCTTCAGGTCGGTCTGCACCAGCGCCAGAGCCGCGCCTGCGAGCATCGTCGCCACTCCGACGGGCGTGACCACGGCCACCCACAGCGCCGTGCCGCCCAGCACGGGCAGCAGGCGCGCCAGCAGGTACACTCCGGCCCACACCATGGTGGCGGCGTGCAGGTAGGTCGAGACCGGCGTGGGAGCCACCATCGCGGCGGGTAACCAGAACTGGAACGGCACCTGCGCCGACTTGGTGAACGCGCCGGTCAGCACCAGCGCGAGGATTACCGGGTAGAGCGGATCTGCCTTGATGGCGGCGGCCTTGGCCAGCAGCGCGCTTATCTGCCAGGTACCACCGACCTGCGCCAGCATCACCAGGCCGACCAGCATCGTAACGCCGCCGGCCACGGTGACGACCAGCGCCTTGGTCGCGCCGGAGCGCGCGGCCGGATCCTCGTTCTTGTAGCCGATCAGAAAGAACGAGGCCAGGCTGGTTAACTCCCAGAAGACGTAGAGGACGATGAGGTCGTCGGCAAGCACGACCCCCAACATCGCGCCCATGAAGATCAGCATGTGGGCGTAGAACCGGCCCAGCTCTGGGCCCGCGTGCATGTACGCTACCGAGTAGACGAGGATCAGCACCCCGACGGCCAGGATCAGCCCTGCGAATAGCAGCGCCAGGCCATCGAGCGCCAGAGCATAGCGGAGGCCGAGGTCGGGAAACCAGGCCAGCGACAGACGCAGTGTCTCGCCGCCCAAGGTGGGCTGAGCGATCCAGGCGAGCGCCGCGAGCAGGCCAGAGGGGACAATGGCGCTGATCCAGCCCGGGTGCGTCCGGAGCCGACCGGCAATTGGGCCGGCAAACGGCGCGGCCAGGATGGCGATTAGCGGGAGGGCGCCGAGCAGGAAAGGCACCTGGCGCCTACCGAATCCAAGATACCTTGAATCTAGACCCTACTTGTACCACGCGACTTACGGTACAAGAGCCGCGTGGTCCGGTCAAGCCGACCAAAAGGGGTTCGCCATCCGCGTAACCTTCCACGGGGCCGTCCGCACCGTCACCGGCTCGCTCCACATGGTCGAGGCCGGCAACACGCGGGTCTATCTCGACTGCGGGTTGTTCCAGGGCCGGCGCGCCGATGCCGCCGAATGGAACCGGCGTTTTCCCCTTGCACCAGGCGACCTCGACGCCGTCATCCTCTCGCACGCGCACCTTGATCACTGCGGCAACCTGCCCACGCTGGTGGCGCACGGGTTTCGCGGCCCGATCTACTGCACGCCGGCCACCCGCGATCTCGCGGCGCTGGTGCTGCGGGACAGCGCGAAGGTGCAGCGGCAGGACGCGCAGATCCTGAACCGGCGCCACCGACGCCAGGGGCTGCCCGAGGTGGAGCCGCTCTACGACGGCCGCGCCGCGGAGCGGGCGATCGCCCGCCTGGCCGCCGTGCCCTACGGCCGGCCGTTTCGCGTCGGCTCCCTGACCGCCATGTTTCGCGACGCGGGGCACATCCTCGGGTCGGCGATGGTGGTGCTCGAGGCGGATGGCCGCCGCCTGGGCTTCACCGGCGACCTGGGCCGCCCCGGTACCGCCATAGTGCGCGATCCCGAGGTGCTCCCCGCGGTGGACCTCCTGCTCATCGAGTCCACCTACGGCGACCGGGAGCACGCCCCACGCGCCGAGGCAGAGGCACACCTGGCCGCGGTGGTGCGCGAGACCGTCGCCCGTGGTGGCAGGGTGTTGATCCCCGCCTTCGCGCTCGGCCGGGTACAGGAGGTGGCGTACACGCTGCACCGCCAGCGGGAGGCAGGCCTCATCCCGGCGATCTCGATCTACATGGACAGCCCCATGGCAACCGACGCCACGGAGATCTTCCGAGCGCATCCCGAGTGCTTTGACGAGGAGATCCGCGCGCACATGAAGCGGCACGATCCCTTCGGGTTCGGCGCTCTGCGCTATGTGCGCACCCCTGCCGAGTCCAGGGCGCTGCGCGCCTCAGACGAGCCATGCGTCGTTATTGCCACATCCGGGATGGTGGAGGCCGGCCGCATCCTGTCGCACCTGCAAGGGCGCATCGGCGACCCGCGGTCCACGCTGCTGTTCGTGGGATACCAGGCCGAGCACACGCTGGGCCGCCGGCTGTCCGACGGTGCGCCGGAGGCCAGGATCTACGGTGAGCCGCTCAAGGTGGCGATCCGGATCGAGCGGGCCGACGCGTTCAGCGCGCACGCCGACCGGAACGAGCTGCTCGCTTGGGCGGCACGCGTGCCGCGGATCGGCGCCGCGTACTGCGTGCACGGCGACGAGGCCGCGGCAAAGGCGTTGGCGGGTGCGCTTGTCTCGGCCGGAATCCCGGCCGAGGTGCCGGTGGCAGGGCAGACGGTCTAGGAGGGCGAAGGACTGCCGCCGCGCCGCGGCGAGCTACGCCAGCACGATCTTCCCATCGCTCATGTCGGTGATCGTCGCCAGCGCCACGATCGGCACGCCCAGGGTCGCCAGGTGCGCCCGCCCGCCTTCCATGACCTTCTCGATGACCGCGCCGATGCCCACGATTGTCGAACCCGCGGCCTGGGCCAGGCGGGCCAGGCCCAGGATGGTCTGGCCCGTCGCCAGGAAGTCGTCCACGATCAGCACCCGCTCACCATGCGACAGGTACTCGGGCGAGACGATCAGTTCGATGGTATGCCCCTTCGTGTGTGACGGGGCCAGGGTCAGGAAGACCTGGTAGGGCATGGTTACCGGCCGCGTCTTGCGCGCGTAGACCACCGGCACGCCCAGGTGCATGGCGGTTGTGAACGCCGGCGCTATGCCCGAGATCTCCGCGGTCAGCACCTTAGTGGCCCCCACTGAGGCGAACCTGGCCGCCAACTCGCGCCCGCACTCTTCCAACAGCGCCGGATCCACCTGGTGGTTGAGAAAGCTGTCCACCTTGAGGATTCCGTTGCCCAGGTTGCGGCCTTCGCGCAGTATCCGCTGTTTGAGCGCGTCCATGCTTCCTCCGGCGCTACGGCGCCGTGAACTCGACTATCAACCTCGGCCGATTGGCAAGCACGTCCTCACCGTGACCGAAGTACACCAGATTGGCGCCCATCTCCATGTTGCGGATCAGGAGCCCGTAGTTCGGCATCGATCCGGTGGTCCACGCTCTGACGATTCCGGTCACGTCCCACTCGACGAAGATGCGCGTCGCGCCGCCCGCGATCGTCACCGGCCCAGCAGGTCGCAGCGTAGCGTAGCTACCGGCCAGCAGGTTCCAGGTGGCGGTTCCCTCGCTCCAATTCCGCGTGACCGGAAACACCGTGTAGAAGTCGGTGCCGCCGGACCTGTGCCCGTACATGAACAGGCGCAGCGTGGCCCGGCGCACGGTCGCGCCCGAAGGTAGGGCAACGTTGAAGCTTACCACCGATCGGAACCGGCCCGTCGCATCGCGACCAACGAAGAGCACCTCGGTGGGGTGCGAGGTTCCCGGCGCGGCTTCGATCAGCGGGGCGTCGGTGCGGCTCACGTATGTCACCGTTCGGGCCGACGGGGTGCCGGCCGGCGTAGCCGTGGGGGCTGCCGTCGGCGTCCCTGAGATCAGACTCGTTACCGCCAGCTCCCACGCTTCGTTCGAGGTCGGGTTCATCCGCACGGCGACCTCGTCGCCGCGGCGGACGCGGGCCGGCGCATCGCCGAGGGGCACGGGCGCGCCGTTTATCGTTACCGCGGCATCGGAGTTGATACGGACCACCTGGCCGTCCTGCAGCGCGATCGCGGTGTGAGTAAGCACGTCTACGCGACCGCGCAGCAGCCGGAACGAGGCCCGCACGCTGGCCGCGTCGTTGGATGCGCCCACCGCCTCGACCCGCACTTGGTCTCCTACCCGCAGCGCTGCCAGGGCCGCCGACCCACCGGCGCCGGTGCCCGCGTCGAATCTCGAAATCGCCGTCTCAGGCGTGATGGCGAAGATGTAGATGACCGCGCCCACGTTCACATGAATACGAGGTGGGGTCGTGGTAAGGGCGATCGCGACGAGTACCCCTTCGGTGACCCTCGGGGACGGCGTGACAATGGGTGCCGGGGTCACCACTACCGGCGTTGGGAGCGGTGTCGGCCGAGGCCGATAGCCCGGCGGGGCGGGTTCGGCGGTCGCAAGCGTGATCAGAACGGTGCGCGCCGTGGCCTGCCACTGCACGTACGCGCCCAGGGCCTCGCTCACGAAGCGGAGCGGCACCATCGTGCGGCCCCCGACAACCATGGGAGGAGTGTCGAGGAGGACCATCCTTCCGTCCACCGCGGCTTCACGCCGTCCCATGACCAGCTCAATCGTCTTGGACGCCGTGGCGGCGGTGATGCGCTGCGTGGAGGGCTCCCACAAGACCGTGGCGCCCAGGCGCTCGAAGACGCCCCGGAGCGGGACCAGCAGCCGTCCGCCCACCTCGACGGGCGGCACATCGAAGGCCAGTTCCTCCCCATTGACGAGGACGCGGATCGCTCCCTGACCGGCCGCCGGCACCAGGTTGAGACTTAGGACGCAGATCAGCAGAACACCCACGAAGGTCGTACGCATTCGGCTCACCGCTCCTTTCCCTCGCACTCCATTCAGAAGGTGAGACTCCCTTCGGCGCCCGCAGTCCGCCCTCCTGGTACAATGGGGGCACCATGCCCAACCGGCTCGCCGGTGAATCCAGCCCATACCTGCTGCAGCACGCCGACAACCCGGTGGATTGGTACCCGTGGGGCGAGGAGGCCCTGCGCCGGGCCCGCGAGGAGGATCGTCCGATCTTCCTGAGCATCGGCTACGCGGCGTGCCACTGGTGCCACGTGATGGCGCACGAGTCCTTCGAGGACCCCGCTGTCGCAGCGGTTCTGAACGCCCACTTTGTCAGCGTCAAGGTGGACCGCGAGGAGCGGCCGGACCTCGACCAGATCTACATGCAGGCGGTCGTGGCGATGACCGGTCGCGGCGGCTGGCCGATGAGCGTCTTCCTGACGCCGGAAGGCGTGCCGTTCTACGGAGGCACCTACTTCCCGCCGACCCCGCGCCACGGCATGCCTGCCTTCGTTGATGTGCTGCGGGCGGTCGCCGGGGCATGGCGCACCCGCCGGGAGGAACTCCTGCGCAGCGCCGAAGGTCTGCTGGAGGTGCTGCGGGGCGAGAGCGCCCGCTCCGTCCCACCCGGTGCCACGCCGCCCTCTGATCTCACCGCGGCCACGCTGGACGCGGCCTGCAGCCAGCTTGAGCGCCAGTACGACCTGACCCACGCCGGATGGGGCGGCGCCCCGAAGTTTCCGCAGCCGATGACGATTGAGTTTCTCCTGCGCGCCCATCTGCGCACCCGCCTGCGCACCGGCGAGCGATCCGCGCTCGCGATGGCCGAGGCCACGCTGGAGAAGATGGCGCGCGGCGGCATCTACGACCATCTCGGCGGCGGATTCCACCGCTACGCCACGGACGCGGCCTGGTTGGTACCGCACTTCGAGAAGATGCTCTACGACAACGCGCAGCTCGCGCGCGTCTACGTGCATGCCTGGCAGGTAACCCAGAACCCGCTCTTCCGGCGCGTGGCCGAGGGGACGCTCGACTACCTCCTCCGTGAGATGACCGATCCGGCCGGCGGGTTCTACAGCAGCCAGGACGCCGATTCCGAGGGCGAGGAAGGCCGGTTCTTCGTCTGGTCGGCGGATGAGTTCAGCGAGGCACTCGGGGTTGGCGCCGGCCTCTTCTGCGATGCCTACGGCGTCACCGAGCGCGGGAACTTCGAGGGGAAGAACGTGCTGCACGTTGCGGCGGACCCGCAGGCGCTGGCCGCGAAGCACGGGGCCGCCGTCGAGGAGATCGAGGAACGCCTGGCCGCGGCGCGGCGCGCGCTCTTCGAGCGCCGGGAGCGTCGCGTGCGCCCGGGCCTCGACGATAAGGTGCTGGCGGCCTGGAACGGGCTGGCGCTGGCGGCGTTCGCCGAGGCCGCCCGGGTCTTCGACCGTCCCGATTACCGCCGTGCGGCCACATCCGCCGCGGCGTTCCTCCTGCGCGAGATGCGGACGGCCAACGGCAGGCTGCTCCGGGCCTGGCGCGGCGGCCGGGCACGGCTGAACGCCTATCTCGAAGACTACGCCGACGTCATCGAGGGTTTGCTGGCGCTGTACGAGACGACGTTCGACGCGCGCTGGTTCGTGGAGGCTAGGCTTCTGGCCGATGAGATGCTCGCCCGCTACCGCGATCCCTCCGGCGGGTTCTTCGATACGGCTGACGACCACGAGACGCTGGTAATCAGGCCCCAAGACCTCCAGGACAACGCCACGCCTTCGGGAAGCGCCATGGCGGCAACCGTGCTGCTGCGCCTGGCCGCGTTTACGGGCGAGGGCAGGTATCGCGACGCGGCGGAGGCCGCGCTGAAAGCCGTCGGGCCGCTCGCAGCGGCCCATCCCACCGCGTTCGCGCAGTGGCTGTGCGCGCTCGACTTCGCCCTCGCGCCTCCTACCGAGGTCGCCATCGTCGGCGATCCGGCCTCCGTTGAGACGCGGGCGCTGCTGGATGTCGTGATGAAGCCCTACCGTCCAAACCAGGTGGTTGCGGTGGGCCGGCCCGGCGAGGCATCGCCGATCCCGCTTCTGGCCGGTCGTTCGCCGCGCGCCGGAGGCGCCACGGCCTTCGTCTGCGAGCGGTTTGCCTGCCGCCTGCCGGTGTCCGATCCGAGGGAACTCGCCGTCCTGCTCGGCGGTTGAGGTATACTGAGGTGCAATACGGGTATAGTCCCAGAGGGGATGGGACAATGCCGAAGGCCGCCGGTTGGGTCGCCACGTACATGCGCCGACTGCGTGTCGCGGGACTGCGCCCCCGACTGACATTGATCGTTCTCGCAGCAGTAGTCCCTGCGCTAGGGCTCACGCTGTACGCCGATCGGGAGCACCGCCGGCACATCAGGGCGCTCGCGCTGGCGGAAGCGGCCGGGGAAGCTGAAGAAGCCGCCGGGCGCTACAGGCGGATTATTGACGGCACTTGGAGCGGGCTGACCCTGGCAGCCGGCGCCAGGGATGTGTACGGCGGCGATCCGGCCGGATGCAGCCGGTACCTATCCCAAACGCTGGCGTGGAATCCCGAGTATGCCAACCTGGGTGTTGCCGATGCGGATGGCGCCATTCGCTGCAGTGCCGTGCCCCTGGCTGGGCCGGTCAACGCCTCCGAGCATGCGTGGTTCCGGCGGGCAGTGCGCGCGCGCGGGTTTGCCCTTGGGAACTTCCAGTCCGGCCAGGTTGCCGCGACTCCCGTTGTGGTCGCAGCGCTGCCCGTCCTGGACCGCGCCGGCGGCGTGGTCAGGGTCGTCTTCGCCGGGCTGAATCTGAAGAAGCTTGCCGACTGGGCCGTCCCTGCCCGTCTGCCCGCGGGGTCGGTGCTTCTCGCACTTGACAGCTCGGGCACCGTGCTCTTTCGGCACCCTGATCATGAGAAGTGGGTCGGCCGCTCCATCCCTCATGTCGAGATTGCCAGGGCCATGCTCGCCGGCAGCGGAAAGGGGGCGGCCGAGGCGCTGGGCGAGGATGGCGTCAGGCGCCTCTACGGGATTGCTTCCGTTGCCGGCGCAGAGGAAGCGGGCGCCCTGCACTTTGGGGTCGGCATCCCCACAGCGGTTGTCCTTGGGCCTGCCGACCGGGATCTGGGCCGCAACCTCCTCCTGCTGGGGATCGTGGCACTGCTGGCGATGGCAGTATCGTGGCGGGTGGCCGCCAGTCTCGTCATTCGGCCGGTGGACGCGCTGATGGCCGTGGCGCGGCGCTTGACCGAAGGCGATCTTTCCGCTCGCACCGGGCTCCGCCACGGCGAGGACGAGGTCGGACGCCTGGCCCACGCCTTTGATGGGATGGCCGAGGGCCTCCAGGCCCGGCAGGCAGAGCTGCTCGGTCAGCAGGAATACCTTGGGCGGCTCCACGAGATCACCCGCGCCGCTCTGGCAGCGCCCGATCTGCGGACAATGCTGCAGACGCTGGCAGACCGGCTCGTCGAGGTAATCGGCGCCGATGCCTGCCGCGTCAACCTGTGGGACCAGACGCGGCGGCAGCCGGTCCTGGCGGCGGCCACGGGTATGGACCCCCATGCGGTTCCGTGGGTCCAGGTTGAACCGGGCGAAGCGACGATCACCGGTTCGGCCCTGGCCGCGGGTCGTGCGATTGTCGTTGAGGATCTTCTCGACACCCCCTACCTCAGTCCCCGCATAGCTGCCACAATACCCTTCCGATCCGGTCTGGGAGTGCCGCTAATAGCCGGCGGCGAGAAGCTCGGCGCCCTCGCGATGTTCTTCAACGACCGGCACCACTTCACTCCCGATGAGATCGCCCGGGCCGAGCAGGCCGGAGGGGTCATGGCCCTGGCATTGCAGAGAGCCCTGCTGCTGGAGCAGGTAAGGACACATGCCTCGGAACTGGAGCGCCGCGTTGTCGAGCGCACCACTGAGCTGGAGGCGGCCAACGCCGATCTGGAGGCCTTCGGCTACTCGGTTGCGCACGACCTGCGGGCGCCGCTGCGCGCGATACAGGGTTTCGGTCAGGCGCTGCGCGAAGACCACGCCGGGCGGCTGGACGAGAAGGGACAGGACTACCTGCGGCGGATCGAATCCGCAGCAGAGGGATTGGATCGCATGATCCAGGATCTGCTGGCCTACAGCCGGCTGGGCCGCTTGGAGATGCGGCTGCAGCCGGTGGATCTCGGGGAAGTAGTGGGGGAAGTCCTGGCCGAGATGGAGGAAGAGATTCGCGGGCAGGAAGCGGAAGTGCGCGTGGAGGATCCACTGCCTGTGATCAGGGGGCACCGCACCGTGTTGACGCAGGTGTTGGTTAACCTGATCTCGAACGCGCTCAAGTTCGTGGAGGCGGGCACGGCTCCCAGGGTGCGTTTGGCAGCGGAGCCGCGCGACGGGCGGGTTCGCCTGTGGGTTGAGGACAACGGCATCGGGATCGCGCCGGAGCACCAGGAGCGGATCTTCCGGGTGTTCGAGCGGCTGCACGGGTCGGAGGCCTACTCTGGGACAGGGATAGGGCTGGCGATCGTGCGGCGGGGGGTTGAGCGGATGGGCGGCCGTGTAGGGGTGGAGTCGGCCGGAGGGCAGGGGAGCCGATTCTGGATCGAGCTGCCGGAGGTGAAGACCTGATGGGGCCCGAGACGATGGGGGTTCGCATCCTGCTGGTGGACGACAACCCCGACGATCGCGTCATGGTCGAGCGCAGGCTGCGGCGGGAGTCCCCGGGCATTCAGATCGAGCAGGTCTCCGGCGCCGCGGGCCTCGACAGGGCAATGGATCAGGGGGGCTTTGACCTAGTCATCACCGATTACCGGCTTCGGTGGACAGACGGGATCGCGGTTTCGCGCGCGGTGAAGGCCAGGATGCCCGACTGCCCGGTGATCATGTTCACCGCGACCGGCGGCGAAGAAGTCGCGGTCGAGGCGATGAAGAGCGGCCTTGACGATTATGTCGTGAAGTCGTCCAAGCACTTGGTCCGCCTGGTGGCATCGGTGCGCGCGGCGCTGGAGAGGGCCCGTCAACGAGCGGCCCTCCGGGAGATCGAGGCGCGCTATGTGCGCCTGTTCGAGCACGTGCCCCTTGGGGTCTACCGGAGTACGCCGGACGGCCGCATTCTGGACGTGAACCCTGCGTTCGTACAGCTGATGCGGTGTACGAGCCCGGAGCACGCGCTGGCGCTCAACGCAGCCGATTTCTATGAGGACCCCGAAGACCGCGCACGGTTCAAGACGGTGATCGAGCGCACCGGGGTCGTGCGTAGGTTCGAGGTGCGGGCCCGGCGGTGCGACGGCACGGTCTTCTGGGCGGAGAACAACACGCGGGCCGTTCCCGATGCCGGCGGTCGGGTCCAGCTCTATGAGGGAACCGTCCAGGACGTCACGGAGCGCAAGCAGGCCGAGGAGGCGCTGCAGGAGAGCGAGGCGCGCTACCGGCTGCTGTTTGATTCGAGCCCGCACCCCGCGTGGGTGTTCGACATGGAAACGCTGGGGTTCCTCACGGTCAACGAGGCGGCCGTCCGCCACTACGGATACTCGCGCGAGGAGTTCCTGGGCATGACCATCATGGATATCCGGCCGCCCGAGGATATCCCGGGCCTGTTGGACCGGCTGCGGAAGGCACCCATCGGCGCCGAGTTCCGCGGCACATACAGGCATCGCAAGAAGAACGGTGATATCACCCTGATGGACATCACCGTCAACCGTCTGACCTACATGGGCAGGCCTGCCGAGTTGGTGCTGGCCCACGACGTCTCGGAGCGGGTGCGGTCAGAGGAGGCGCTGCGAGCGCAGACGATGCACCTCCTCCTGCTCCAAGAGATCACCGAAGCCGCCCTGAGTACGCCTGACTACCCGACCCTGATGCAGACGCTGGCAGACCGGCTCATCGGCGTGATTGGCGCGGATGGATGCAACATCAACCAGTGGGATGAAGCGCGACAGGTTCCGGTTCTGGTTGCCGGCACGGGTGGGGGCCGCCGGCCGTTTCCGTGGGTCCAGCCCGAACCGGGCGAGATCACGATGACCGGTTCTTCACTGGCCTTGGGGCGCACGCTTGCCGTCGAGGATGTTCTCGATACCCCGCACATCAGCCACCGCATCGCGACCAAGATGCCCTATAGCTCGGCTCTGGGCGTTCCGCTCATCGCAGGTGAGGAGAAGATTGGTGCCGCGATTATGTACTTCATTGAGCCACGGCGCTTCTCCCCTGACGAGATTGCACGGGCCGAGCAGGCCGTCAACCTGCTCTCGCTGGCCGTGGCCAGGGCGCGGCTTCTCGACCTCACCCAACGCCACGCCGAGGAACTCGCCGGCCAGGCCCAACTTTTCGAACGCCTGCTGAGCACGCGGGACCTGGACCAACGACTGCGGTACATGCTCGATGGGGTGATGGACCTCTTGGGCGCGGATATCGGCGGCATCTACCTGGTGGACGGGGGCGAGCCGATCATGCGCGCCTGGAAAGGTGCTTCTGAGGAGCTACTGGCCTCGATGCGCGCGCTTCCAGTCGGCACCTTTGCCAAGTGGCTCCAGCGCACTCACATAGTCCGCGAGCGGCCCGACGAGCAGGGCCGGATGTTCGAGTTCGCCAAGCACGAGGGCATTCAGGCCTGGGCCAGCATTCCCCTACACCTGCCGGTGCCGCAGGCAGGTGCGGAGGGTGGAGAGTGGCGCGGTGCCATCCTGATCGCCAGCCGTAACCTCAACGCCCTGCCGGAAGATAAGGTAATGGCTGTCGAGCGCATCTCCCAGCAACTGGCCCTGTTCATAGCCCACTCCTGGGTCTACCGTCAGGCCCAGAACCGGATGGCCAGGCTGCAGGCGCTGCACGAGATTAACCTGGCCATTACCTCCAGTATGGACCTGCGGGTTACCCTTGCAGTCCTGCTCTCCGCGGTCACCAGCCATCTGCGCGTTGATGCGGCCGCGGTCCTGCTGCTCGGCCGCCATACGCACACCCTCGAGCATGCAGCTGACCGCGGGTTCCTGACCGATGCCCACCGGCGCGTCCGGCTGGGCCTGGGCGAAGGGCCTGCCGGCCGCGCGGCCCTCGAGCGCCGCACCGTCGTCATTCCCAGGCTGGCTGAGGAGGAAGGCCTTGCGGGGTCACCGCTGGTGGTCGCCGAGCGCTTCGTTGCACAGGTCGCGGTACCGCTGATCGCCAAAGGGCAGGTGAAGGGCGTGCTCGAGCTGTTCCACCGGCAGCCGCTTGACCCCAACCCCGAGTGGCTGTTGTTCCTGGAGGGACTGGCGGCCCAGGCCGCGATCGCGGTGGACAGCGCGGAACTGCTTGAGGATCTGCAGCGTTCCAATGCAGACCTGGCAATGGCCTACGACGCCACCCTGGAAATGAGTGTCCGCAGCCTGGACCTGCGCGACAAAGAGACCGAGGGGCACACGCAGCGCGTCGCCGAGATGACGGTCCGGCTGGCCGCGGCCCTGGGGGTGCCCGAGGCCGATCTGGTGAACGTCCGCCGGGGCGCGCTGCTGCACGACGTAGGCAAGATCGGCGTCCCCGATGCCGTTCTGCATAAGCCCGGTCCGCTGACCGAAGAGGAGTGGGTATTGATGCGCCGGCACCCGGCCCAAGCCCGCGAGATGCTCCTGCCCGTCCCATTTCTTAGGCCGGCCCTTGACATCCCGTACTCCCATCACGAGAAGTGGGACGGCACGGGCTACCCGCAGGGACTGCGGGGCGAGCATATCCCGCTGGCGGCCCGAATCTTCGCCGTGGTGGACGTTTGGGACGCGCTGCGCTCGGACCGGCCCTACCGGAAGGCCTGGGACGATGAGAAGGCGCACGCTTACATCCGCGAGCAGGCGGGGAAGCACTTTGATCCTCGAGTCGTAGAGGCGTTCTTCAAGTTGATCGGTAACTCAATCTGATCCCCATCAAAGGAGCCCGACACCGTGAGCCATGACCTGGAACACCTGCGCCGAGTTGAGTTCCCGCTGACCGCGGAGTGCGCGTTCCTCAACCACGCCGCCTCCTCGCCGCTGCCACAGCGGTCGGCGGACGTGCTCCGCCGGTACGCCGACCGCCAGCAGCACCGCCACCTGCGTTACCGGCCGGGCGCCCAGGAGCACGATCTTAGTCCGCTGCGGCGCGCCCTGGCGGAGACGATCAACTGCGACCCATCCGAGGTCACGTTCGTCCCGTCAACGTCCGACGGTGTGGGCATCGTGGCCAACACGGTGGATTGGCGCCCGGGCGACAACGTGGTATTGCCGGAGTGCGAGTATCCGGGCGTGGTCTACCCCTGGCTGAATCTCGTTCGCCGGGGAGTCGAGGCGCGCATGACGCCGGCACCCAACGGTCAGGTGGACATGGACGGGCTGGTCGAGCGCATTGACGGCCGGACGCGCGTCGTGTCCATCAGCCACGTGGAGTGGACCTCGGGCTACCGCTGCGACGTCGGCCGGCTCGGCCGGCTGTGCCGCCCGCGGGGAATCCTGCTCGTCGTTGACGCGATCCAGAGTCTGAGCGTGACGCCGGTGGACGTGCAGGAGATGGGGGCGGACGTGCTCGTGGCCGGATGCTACAAGTGGCTGCTCGGTATCCCGGGGACCGCCGTCCTGTACGTGCGGCGGGACGCCATGCCCTCCCTTCTCCCGGACCGCGCCGGCCAGGCGGGTGTGAAGACGTCCATGGTCGCCCGGCCCGACCTGGTGTGGAAGGAGGACGCGATGCGCTACCAGGTTGGCAGCGAGAGCGCCGCGGCCCTCCAGGTCCTGGAGAGTTCGCTAGGGCTGCTGCTGGAGTCGGGCGTCGAGCGCACGCACGCGCACATCGCCGCGCTGTTCGACCGGCTCATTCCCGGCCTGCAGCGGCTTGGGATGACGATCACGTCGTCGCTGGCCCCAGGGACGCGCTCCACCATTTTGAGTTTCACTACAGGCGACACCGCCCGGGACGAGGCGCTGCACCGGCGTCTGCTGGAGCATAACGTGATTGTTTCGCTGCGACCGCACGGGATACGAGTGGCGCCGCACCTCTACAACGCGCCCGATGACATCGACGCGCTTCTACGGGCCATCGCCTGAGGGCAGGCGCGAGGGCCGGCTGGTTCAACTCGGCTCGCACCCACCCCCAATCATCTACACTATGGTAGACTAACAGGGGTAAATTATGCCCCTAACTATCGCCACCCCTATGGACTCTTAGGGGCATTACCGAAGGAGCTTGCGAATGAACCCTTCACCATCCAAGGCCCCGGACCATGACGCCCTCTACGAAATCGCCTCATCTCAAGGAGGGTACTTCACCCTGGACCAGGCGAGGGACTGCGGTTTTGATCGGTACCTGGTGCGACATCACGCCCAGACCGGGAAGTTCCGCCGGGTCTGGCGAGGAGTGTACCGCATCGCCCAATTCCCGCCGAGCCCACACGATGAGATCATCGCGGCGCGGATGGCTGTGGGCCCCGAAAAGGCAACGGTCTCTCACGAGACGGCACTTCAGATCTACGACCTATCCGATGTCGTGCCGAGGAAGATCCACCTGACGGTGCCCCGTGGGTCGCGCGCTGGTAGCGCGCGTACTCTTTCGTCCATCCAGATCCACACGACCAGCGCACCGTTCCTGCCCGGTGAGGTTGTCGTGCGAGAGGGCATGCGCGTGACCTCGCCGGCGCGGACGATCGTAGATGCGGCCGTGCAGGGGACGATGGCCGACCAGGTAATCCAGGCCGTCCGCGAGGCATTCAAACGCGGGCTGACCACGAAGCGCGAGCTGGTCGCCGCGGCGAGCGGCCGCGGGGCCCGGATCGCGAGGCTCATCGTTCAGGCGATCCATGAGGCGGAGAGCCGGTGAAGTACGCAACCGCTCAGGGGTTCCGAGCCGCACTGGAGCGCCAACTCGGCAACATGGCGCGGGAGCACGGCATCCCCGGGGATGTCCTGTACAAGCGCGTGGTGTTGGACCGGTTCCTTGCGAGGCTCGTGCGCCTCCCGGGTGATAATTGGCGGCTGAAAGGCGCGCTGGCGCTTCTCTACCGGCTGGGCGGCGGCGGTAGGTTCACGCGGGACCTGGACATCGTGCACCACAGCGGGGAGGAGCAGGCCTTCGACGATCTGCGGGCCGCGGTGGACATGGACCTGGGCGACTATTTCTCGTTCGCGATCGAGCGCGAGGGGGAACTGACGCACCATGAGGTTGGCGAGGCCGGGGGCATGCGCTACCTCGCCGTGGCGTACCTGGCCGGGCGGGAGTTCCAGCGGGTCAAGGTCGACGTGGGCTTCTCGGACCCACTGGGGTGGAAACCCAACCGGCTCCGCGGCCCCAACCTGCTGGCGTTTGCCGAGATGGAGCCGGTGGAGGTGCCGGTAATCCCGCTTGCCCAACATGTCGCGGAGAAGGTCCACGCGATGACCGGGACCTACGGCGATGGCATGCCGAGCAGCCGAGCAAAGGATCTGGTGGACCTTGTGCTGATTTCGCACTTCGAGGCGGTTGAGGCCGCGGCGCTGCACGAGGCGCTGGTGGTGACGTTCACGGCCAGGAAGCAGCACGCGCTGCCGTCGGCGATCCCGACGCCTCCGGCAGACTGGAGACGGCAGTTCGAGAAGGGGGCGAAGGAAGCCGGGCTCGATCCCGACATGGCGCGCGCGCATGCGCTGGTGGCGGCGTGGCTCGACCCGGTCCTGCGCGGAGAGGCCGTTGGAGTCTGGGATCCTGCGCGTCGCGCCTGGGTTCCACCCGGGGCCGCCTGAAACGTCGCGAACCGCCGGCCTCGCACCGCTCTCCGCCGAGCCCTTACCGCTCCCTACGCCTGCCGCAGTATGATGCGCGGATCAGATGCACCGACCGGCCGCGCCGGCGGGGTGGCCGGTGGACTACCAGTGGCGAACGCGAACTCCCGGAGGCAGGCCGCTCAGATTGATTTCCCCGTTGATTTCCCCAGGAGCGGTGCCGAAGGCCCAAGCTTCCTCGATCACCGCGCCTTCGCTCAGAACGCCCTTGCCCAGCTCGCCCGTGTGCTGCACCACCGGGCCGAGCGGCAGCATGTGGCCCTCGCGTCCGTACATCGGCATCTCGCCGAGAGGCACCGTCCTCCGCAGAACGCGCGGGCCCTCGACGCGCCCGCCATTCGTCAGGTCGTACCACCCTCCCTCAGGTAGGTACAACGTGACGTGGCCGCCGGGTCCGAGCACCGGTGCAACCAGCAACGACGGGCCCAGCAGGTACTGATGCTCGAACGCCCAAGCCGCCGGATCGTCGGGAAACGCCAGGGGCATCGCGCGCATCACCGGCATCCCGGTGCGGTGCGCTTCCAGTGCACACGCCTCTAGGTACGGTATCAACCGGTAGCGCCACTCAAGCCACCGGCGCACAATCCGCTCGGCTTCGTCCCCGTAGAACCACGGCTCGCGCTGGCTCGTGCCGTGGAAGCGCGTGTGAGAGGCCATGACCCCGGTCTGAACCCAGCGCACGTATAGCTCCGGGTCGGGCATGGCTCCGGGCCTCTGGTGGTAGAACCCGCCGATGTCGTGGCTGTGGAACGGCGCCCCGCTCAGGCCCCAGCAGAGCCCCCCGCGCACGCTGGCCGCCAGGCCTTCCCAGTCGGCCTGCGGATCGCCTCCCCACTGGATCGGGTATCGCTGGCTGCCGGTCCAGCCCGATCGGCCCCAGACCAGTGCGCCGCCCGGCGCGTGCCGCTGACTTGCCTCGTAGACGCAGCGGTTGAATAGGAGGGGGTAGACGTTGTGCAATTCTCGGCCGCAATCGCCGTTCGCCGCCACGGCGTCCTCGGGGACCTGCTCGCCGAAGTCGGGCTTGATCGCGTCAACTCCCTGCGCGAACAGCGCGCGGTGCGCGTCGCGAAACCAGGCGTACGCCTCGGGTTGCGTGAAGTCCACCATGCCGCTCGGCGGCAGCGGGGTGAGCAGCATCCCAAACGGTCCGGGGTCCCACTCGTAGACGTACGGTTCTCCGGCCGTGTTGCGCAACAGGTAGCCTTTCTCCGCCAGACGCGCGAAGAGCGGGCTATGCACAGAGATGTATGGATATTCCCACAGGCACAGCCGGAAGTTCAGCGCCTTGAGCTTGCGGATGAACGCCTCGGGATCAGGATATCGTTCGGCGTCCCACTCGAATCCGAAGCGCGTCTCGACCTTCAGCCACGCGCGGCCATCCAGCACCAGGACATCGCACGGGATGCGCCGCTCGCGCATGGTGCGCGCCGCCTCCAGCGCCTCGTCGGCCGTGCGGTAGTAGCAGCGGGACATCCAGACGCCGTAGCTCCAACGCGGCGGCAGTGGCGCGCGTCCGGTCAGGTGGGTGAAGCGTTCCAGCAGCGCGGCCGGAGAGTCCGCTGCGAACAGGAAGAGGTCGAGGACGGGATCGTCCACGCGGAGCACGTAGCTGCGCTGCGACCAAGGCGGGTAGCCTACGCCGTGGACGACCCGCGCCGTCGTGTGGACGAGCAGGCCCCATCCCTGCGGGCTCCACGCGAAGGGGACGTTCTTGTACGACAGCTCGCTGTTGACGCCGAGGGCATCCTCGTTCCATGACGTTATCAACTGGCCCCGGTGGTTCAGCGGCCCGAACTTCTCGCCGAGCCCGTAGACCGGCTCGCCGGAGTGCAGGCCCAGGGCCAGGAACCACCCCTGTCGCCCCACTGCTTCGCCTTCGATAGCTACTGCCGGCAGGCGCAGTCCGCCCCGGATGTGCGCATCACCCGTTGACTCGAGCAGCGCGATGCCGCGGCGCGCCAGGCGCAGCCGTACCGGATTGGCGCACAGCTCCAGGCTGAGGTCGCCGGCCTCGAGGCGATGGACGCCGGCGTCCTGAGACAGTCTCACCTGTGGGGGCGGTTCCGGTCCGGCCGCGAGGAGACCGTAATCCGGTCCTGCCTCGGCTGTGTCTGTGCAGAGGCGCAGGCGCAGGATTCCCGGCGCGTACACCTCGGCCTGCAGCGTCCCGGTATCGGTGGCGAACCGCGCGCCGGAGGCCGTCGTGGTCTGCAGCCACAGGTTGTCAAGTCGGCGGAGCGCCGTCAGGTCAAGTCGCATCGGCCACCCACCTGAGTGATTTGTCCTCGGGATCGAACGGCAGCGGATCGTGCCCCAGCCACGCGCACAGCTCCAGCAGCGCGGCCTCCGCGTCGCCGCGGCCCCATACCAGGTGGTGCGGGAGCCGCAGGTTGAGCACGCTGGCCAGGAAGCCGCCTGCGCTCGCCGGCTTGCCCGCCCACCGCAGGTGCCCGATCCAGCCCGCGACGCCGTCGTAGCCGTCGCGCCGGTCGAGCACGGTGCCCGCGTAAACGGCCGCCCTGCGCCCTTCCAAGAACCGCAGTCCGCTGACCGGACCCGGCGCCAGGCGCATGTCGCGCACCGCGGGCAGTTCGCGGTTGAAGTGCGGCTCCAGGCGCGTGGTACCGGCGGCCCAGGCGCGCGCCGCGTTGCCGCAGTGCCAGAACAGCAGCCCGTCATCGTCGGCGTGCGAGAGGTCGAGCAGCGCCGACGGCTCCCCGGTGACGGCCGTCACCGCAAGCATGGACGCCAAACCGGCCAGATCGCCCTC
The DNA here is from genome assembly GCA_031082185.1 of bacterium. NCBI lineage: Bacteria > bacterium. The sequence goes on from JAVHLI010000006.1 coordinate 136,529, forward strand.
GCATGCGTGTGGTAGGCCGCGATCGGCCAGGCGCGCGAACGCGGCGCAGGCCATTGTGCCGGCGCGGTCGGGCAGCTCAGGCCAGCAGCGCAGCGCGATCCCGTTATAGCCCTCAGAGAGGCGCTCTAGCGCGATCTCAAGCCGGATCGTCGGGCGCAGGTCGTCCCGCGGGATTGATGAGGGCTCGTCCATCTCGGCCAGGCGCGCGGTGACGCTGTCCTCGTCCACCTGCGCCAGCGCGTTGAACACGACGTCGAGCGGCGCGCGGTCCACCCGCAGCGGCAGGTCGGGCACTGCTTCGAGCCGGTAGAATCCGGGCGCGGTTCCGCCGATCCAGAGGACCCGGCCCTCGCGCACCGCCTTCCGGCCGCGCAGCGCCTGCAGCGTGGTCGCAAGCCGCGCCTGAAACGCCTCGCCGTCAGGGCTTCCGTAGAACCACTTCACGGGCGTCGCGCGGCCCGTCTGGAGACTCAGGCTCAGGTTGAGGCCGCACAGGGCATTCTGCGGCAGGGGTCCATCCGGCGTCGCCTCCGGCAGAGCCCATAGGCCCATCGGCATGTCGAGTCCCAGCAGAGGCACAACGAGATCTCCGGTGGCGAACGTCACGTGCTCAACGAGCAGAAGGTCGAGCGCGCCTGCACGGAGCAGCTCCGCGACCTCGGCGGCGCGGGCCCGTGCCTCCTCGGCGTCGGTCACGGGCGCGCCGGCGTAGGCGAGTGCGAATCCCAGGCGGTCAGCCAGAGCGGCCAGCGCCTTTCGGCTGGATTCCACCAGACCCATCCGAGCGCCGCGGAAGACCGGGCGGACGATGGGGACGAGGCCGACGCGAACCATTGTCTTATCCATCTGTGTCATCCCTTGACCGCGCCCGCGGTCAGGCCGCGGATCACGAGGCGTTGGCCGAGCAGGATGAGCGCCATTATCGGGACCGTGGCCAGCGCCACGGCCGCAGAGATTACGCCCCACGGGAAGGTGAACTCGCCGCGGTAGAGCGCGATGCCCACGGTGATGGTGCGGACACCGGTGGTGCTGGTGAGCGTCATCGCGATCAGAAACTCGTTCCAGGTGTAGACGAACACGATGATCCCAGCCGTGATGAGGCCCGGCGCGGCCAGCGGTGCGATGATCCGCCACAGGGTGTTCATCCGCGTGCAGCCGTCAATCAGCGCCGCCTCTTCCAGTTCGGGGGGGATCTCGCGGAAGAACGCGGTCAGGATGAAGATTGCCACCGGAAGCGAGTACGTGACGTAGGGCGCGATCAGCCCCCAATAGGTATTGAGCAGGCCCAGTTTGCGCACCAGGATGTACAGCGGGACGATCAGCGTGATCAACGGGATCATTGCCACGACAAGCAGCCCCACCAGCAGGGGTTCCCGGCCCCGGAACTTCAGCCGCGCAAAGGCGTAGGCGGCCAGCGACGCGATGAACAGGCACAGTACGGTCGAGAGCACGGTGACGATGGCGCTGTTCAGCAGGAACCGGCCAAACGGGTTCTGCGTGAACACATTGACGTAGTTGATGATCGTTGGGACCTTCGGAAGGTACGTGACCGGGAACTGGTAGAGCTCCCGCTCGGTCTTGAACGACGTGAACAGGGTCCAGAGGTACGGCGCCAGCGACCAGATTATCGCAAGCGCGACCAGAGCCGCCAGCGCAATCCGGTTGAGGATTCTGCGCCCGGCCACGGCTCAGTCCCTCGGCGCCAGCACACGGTAGTACGTGCCGGCGAAGCCCAGCGCGATCACGACCAAGATGACCGACAGCGCCGCCCCGTATCCGAAATCGAGGAACTGGAAAGTGTTCTTGTAGATGAACAGGGCAAACGTCTCGGTGGCGTTGCCCGGCCCGCCGCCGGTCATCGCAAACGGCAGGTCGAGGGCCTGGAGGGCGCCCAGCGTCCGCAGCACCAGCGACACCATGATGGCGTTGCGCAGCAGAGGAAGGGTCACGGCAAAGAAGGTCTGCAGCGGCGAGGCGCCGTCCAGACTGGAGGCCTCGTACAGATCATCGGGAATGCCCTGCAGGCCGGCCAGGAGTATCAGCGCCATGTAGGAGGCGGCTCCCCAAGTGGCCGCGACCGTCACCGCGAAGAAGGCCAGGACCGGCGAGCCCAGCCAGATGATCTGTCCCTGCACCAGACCGGTCCGGTTGAGCAGGTCGTTGATCACGCCCGCCTGATCGTTGAAGAGCCATCGCCACATCTGGCCGGCGAGCACCGGCGCCATCGTCCACGGAAGCAGCACCGCGGCCCGCACGAATCCCCGGCCGCGCTCCAGGCGGTTGACCACGAGCGCGATTCCGAGACCCAGCACGAACTGCGCGGAGACCGTGACGGTCGTGTAGATGAGCGTGACGCGGATCGCGTGCCAGGTATACTCGTCGCCGAACGCCCGCGCGTAGTTGCGCAGCCCGACGAAGGGCATACCCAGGTGCGGTTGGTCCAGCCGCAGGTGGTGCAAACTGGTCCAGACCGCGTTGAAGACCGGGTAGATCGCGAAGACCGCAAGGAAAAGCAAACAGGGCAGGAGCAGGACCGCGGCCAGCTCACCCTGGGTGATCTGACCGGTCATCCACCGGCGGACCGCGCGCGATCCTGCTCCCGGTCGTGCTATGGTCGGCGCGGTCATGCGCCGCCCTGTCCCGTTACTGGCCGAGCAGGGAGCGAATCTCTCGTGCCATGCGTGTGATCGCTTCCTCCGCGCTGAACTGGTTCGTCAGCGCAGCGTGCAGGTTTGTCTGCACGATGCTCGACAGCCGCGGGTAGTCCGCGATCTGCGGCCGCGGCCGGGCGTTTAGGACGACCTTCAGCATGTCGGGATAGTGCGGCGCCCGTTGCTTGACGATCGCGTCCTCGAACGTGTCTTTGCGCGTGGGCACGGTGCTCAACTGTATCGCCATGCTCTTCTGCGCGACCGATCCGGTCAGGAACTCGACCAGGCGATAGGCGGCTTCCTTGTTGCGGGAGAAGTTGCTGACCGCGAGCTGCCAGCCGCCGAGGGTGGACGCGCTGCCGGCGGATCCCCGCGGCAGCGGCGCGATACCCACCTTGCCCTCCACCTTGGAGCCCTCGCCCTGGAACAGGCCGTAGGCGTAGGTCCAGTTTCGTAGGAATACGAACCGGCCGTCCTGGAAGATGGCGCGCGTGTCGTCGGTCGGCAGGGTCGTAACGCCCGGCGGGGTGACACGGTGCCGCCGGACCAGATCGAGCATGAAGTTCAGGGCCTCGAGGCCCTTGCCGTTGTCCACGATGACCTTGCCGCCGGTATCGAGGATGTCGCCGCCGTTGCTCCAGAGGACCTCGAAGAAGAAGTTGGCCAGCGCCTCGATGCGCGCTCCCTGGAACAGGAACCCGCCGAGCGCCGGGTTGTTCTCGGCCGCCACGATTCGCTGCGCGGTGGCGATCATCTCGTCCCAAGTCTGCGGGACCCGCGCCCTGTGCTTCTCCAGCAGGTCCTTTCGGTAGTAGAACAGTCCCGCGTCGGCGTACCACGGGATCCCGTAGATCTTCCCGCCGATCGTGTTGGCTCTGATGCCTCCCGGCAGGTACTCCTCGCGTCGCTCTCTGGAGAGCCACTGGTCGAGCGGGGCGAGCCAGCCCGCGGCGACCATCTGAGACGGCCAGATCACGTCAATGGAGATGACGTCCACGGAGCTGTCCTTCGCCGCGAACAGGGTCACGTACCGGCTGAGCTGCTCCCCGGAGGTTCCGGGCTGTATCTGGAGGTTGACCTTTGTCCCGGGATTCTGGCGCTCGTACTGCTGAACGAGCGCGCGGTAGACGTCGGAGACGATCGCCCCGCCCGTCGCGAGCGTGCTCCAGGTGATCGTGACCGGCGTCTGTGCAGAAACGGGTAGCACTGCGAGCCCGATAGCCAGCGCCGCTACGACCGCCAGCATGCGCGTTCTCATGCGAATCTCCCTCCTCTGTCTGTGGCCTCTGTCAGGCCGGTCGTGCGATTTGGATGCTACTTGAGGTGCATCACTACCATCTTGATCTCGGTCATCTCCTCCATTGCGTACTTAGGGCCTTCCTTGCCGAAGCCGCTCTCCTTCAGGCCGCCGTACGGCATGAGGTCGGCCCGCCACTGCGGCCCCCAGTTGATGTGGATACTGCCGGACTCGGCCTCCCGCGCGAACCGCATCGCCGAGTCTAGGTTCCGGGTAAAGATCGCCGCCGAGAGACCGTAGTTGGAGTCGTTGGCCAGCGCGATGGCTTCATCAAACGTGTCGACCGCGGTGATGGCGACCGCCGGTCCGAACAGCTCGTCGCACGAGATGCGCATGCGGGGACTGACGTCGGCCACGACCGTCGGCGCGTAGACCGCGCCGTGGCGCTCGCCACCGACTACCAGCCGGGCGCCGCCGGACAGGGCTTCCGCCACCCAGGCCTCGACGCGCTGCGCCTCGGATTCGCGCACCATCGGGCCCATCGCGGTCCGCTCGTCCAGGGGATCGCCGGTGGTGATCGCGGCCACCTTGGGGGCCAGCGCGTCAACCAGACTCGCGTACACGGGCCTGAGGGGGATGATCCGTTGCGCGCTTATGCAGATCTGGCCGGCGTTCGCGTAGCCCGTGGCCGCGATTGCGGCGGCGGCTTCCTCCATGTCGGCGTCCGGCATCACGATGACCGGCGAGTTGCTGCCGAGCTCCATGGTGACCTTCTTGATGCCGGCGATCCGGCAGATCCGTTCGCCGACGTCCCGACTGCCGGTGAACGTGATCTTGCGCACGCGCGGATCGGTGCACAGCGGCTCGCCGATCTCCCGGCCGCCGCCGACCAGGCACTGGATGCCTTCCTCGGGCAGGCCCGCCTCCAGCAGCGCCTCGACGAGCTTCAGCGCGGACAGCGGCGTGTCGCTGGCCGGCTTCACGATGACGCTGTTGCCCGCGGCCAGCGCCGGGCCGACCTTGTGCATGACCAGGTTCAGCGGGAAGTTGAACGGGCTGATGGCAACGGCCACGCCGCACGGCACGCGGAGCGTGAATCCGAACTGGCCGGCGGCGCCCGGCGATCCGTCGAGTGGCACGATCTCGCCGGCGATCCGCCTGGCCTCCTCGGCCGACAGCGTCAGCGTCTCGACCGCGCGGGCGACCTCAACGCGAGACTCCTTGAGGACCTTTCCCTCTTCCAGGGTAATCGTGCGGGCGAACTCCTCGGCGCGTCCCCCGATCAGCCCCGCGGCTTTCGTCAGGATTCGGTAGCGCTCATGGCCGCTCAGCCGGCGCATGGCCCGCGCCCCGCGGGTGGCGCTCGCCAGCGCGCGCTCGACGTCCGCGGCGCCGGCCACCGGCACCGTGTCAATCACGGAGCCGTCGTAAGGGTGGATGACCGGCTGGGTCCGCGTTCCCTCGATCCACTGCCCGGCAACGTACATCCTCACGGCGTACCCCTCCGGCTCGGACCGGTCTGGATCAGGCGCTGCGGTAGAGCTTGGTCAGGACGAACTCGCGATGCCCCAGAACCTCGGCATCCGTGAGCCGGCCGCAGACGGTGCGCTCGAAGACTTCGAGAATGCGCGCCCCCGCCTCCTCCAGGCTCATCTCACCGAAAAGCAATCGCGACAGGTCCACATCAATGTGCTCGCTCATCGGCCCGGTGGTGTTTGGGTTGGGCGAGATCTTAACCACCGGTACGATCGGGTTCCCGATGACGTTCCCCTGCCCGGTGGTGAAGAAGTGGAGGACGGACCCCGCGGCCCCGGCCAGGGTGATCATCTCGGCCGCGGCGCTGGAAGTGTCCATGAAGTGCAACCCGGGACCCTTCGGCGTCTCCGCGGGCGTCAGCACCGACCGCACCGGATGTGTGCCGGTCTTCTGGATGTTGCCGAGCGCCTTTTCCTCGATCGTGGAGAGCCCTCCCGCGATGTTGCCCTCGGTCGGCTGCGAGCCGAGTAGGTCGGCACCGGTGGACTGGATGAACTCGATGTAGGCCGCATGGGTGCGCAGGAACGCCTCGCGTACTTCGGGCGTGGCGCACCGCGCCGCGATGAGGTGCTCACCGCCGGTCAGCTCGGAGGTCTCGCCGAAGATCACCGTCGCCCCTGCGTCCACCAGGTGATCCACCGCCCGGCCGAGTGCCGGGTTTCCGGCGATGCCCAGGGTGGTGTCGGACTCCCCGCACTTGAGCGAGATCACCAGGTCCTTCGGCTCGATGGGCTCGCGCTGCTGCTCGCTGGCGTCCTGCATCATAGCCTTGGCCGCCCTGGCCGCGCGCTCGATGGTGCGCAGGTCGCCGGCGCCCTCGATCGAGAAGGCCTCGACCGGCTTGCCCGTCTTGGCGATACCGTCCGCCAGTCGCTGCGTCCACTTCGGCTCGATGCCCACGACGACGACGGCGGCCACGTTGGGGTTCGCGCCGGTTCCGATCATGGTTCTAAAGAAGAGGTCGAGATCCGCGCCGAACTGCAGCCGGCCGTAGGCGTGGGGTAGCGGGAGCGCACCCGGGATCAGACGGGCCGCGCCCTCGGCCGCGGCGTTGGACAGATCGTCGAGCGGCAGGATCGCCACGTGGTTGCGGATGCCGGCCGCACCATTCCGCCGGCGGTACCCTGTGAGCCTCATGCCGACCACCTCGCGCTCTTCACGTTGTGGACGTGCACGTGCGCGCCGACCGCGATGGGTTGGGTGGCACGGCCGATGCGCTCGCCGTACTCGATGACGTCCTGGCCCTGTGGAACGTCGAGCAGCGCTAGCTTGTGTCCCAGCGGGATGGCGTCCCGGACCGTCACCGTAATCGGTCCGGACCCGTCCAGCACGCGCACCTGAACGGCCTCTCCGGGCAGCAGGTCGCCGACGGCAACCGCCACGGCATCTCCCTTCTTGTGTGCGATGGCTTGTGCGATGGCTTTGTGGACCACGGGTGCCTCCTAGTGTCCCGCGTCTAACGCTTCTTTACAATGCTTGATCTTGCGCATGATCGTCGATGCTGTAGCCGTCCAGATGAACGGACGGGGGTGCTTGTTGTTTTCCCGCAGGTACTGGTAGATGGCCCGCTCCAATTCGCGGACGCTGCGGAACGCGCCGCGCCGGATGCGCTTGCGGGTGATCTCGGCAAACCAGCGATCCACCAGATTGAGCCACGACGACCCCGTGGGAGTGAAGTGTAGATGGTAGCGGGGGCGCGCGGCGAACCACGCCTGCACCCGCGGATGCTTGTGCGTGCCGTAGTTGTCCAGGATCAGGTGAATCTCGCGTCGGCGCGGAACCATCCGGTCCACCCGCTCCAGGAAGGCCAGGAATTCCATGTGCCGATGCCGCGGCTGGCAGTGGCCGATCACCGTCCCGTCCAGGACGTTGAGGGCCGCAAACAGGGTCGTGGTCCCATGGCGGACGTAGTCAGGGGTCTGGCGCGCCGGGATTCCCGGCCGCAGCGGCAGACTCGGCTGCGTCCGATCCAGGGCCTGGATCTGGCTTTTCTCGTCCACGCACAGCACCAGCGCCTTATCGGGCGGGTTGAGGTACAGCCCGACCACATCCCGCAGCTTGCGGACGAAGTGGGGATCGCGACTCAACTTGAAGGTCTCGGTGCGATGCGGCTGCAGGCCGTGCGCGTGCCAGATGCGCCGCACGGTGGCCTCGCTCACCCCCTGCGCACGCGCCATACTCCGCGTACTCCAATGCGTCGCAGCCCGCGGGGTGGTGTGCAGGGTGGCATTCACGATGGCCGCCACCTTCTGGGCCCCGATCCGCTTGCGACGGCCCGGACGGGGCGCATCTTTGAGCAGGCCCGCGACCCCCGCCTTTGCATACCGCCGACGCCACACCAGGACCGTCGGCCGCGTGACGCCCAACTGTTTGGCCAGACCCGCGTTCGACTGGCCTTCAGCAGCGCCCAGCACGATCCGGGCACGGAGAGCCAC
>JAVHLI010000006.1:144395-149740 GCA_031082185.1 bacterium
ACCCGCGTTCGACTGGCCTTCAGCAGCGCCCAGCACGATCCGGGCACGGAGAGCCACCTTCTGGGGGGAGTTGCGACCACGCACCAGGGCCTCCAGCAGGGCACGATCTTGCGGCGAAACAGGCAAGGCATTGGCTGGTTTCCACATAGTACTGACAACATAGCACGAATCCGCCGTCCATGTATAGTTATTTATGACGCACTACACTAGCTGCCGGAGTGAGATAGCCGGTGATCTTGATGCCACCGACCGGACACTCGCCGCGGAGCATGGCCCACTCTTCGCATTGCCTGTTATCTGCAAACATCCACACGCCGTATTCGCCGCCATCGCCGCGCTTCTTAATGGCCGGTGTGCCTCCTTGCTTAGCACAGTTATCCGAAGCAGGATTGGCAATCTGTCCTGCCAGCTTCTGCGTGGAGGTGGGCTGCGGCCTCGTTGTGGGAGCGCAGCCAACCAGTGCCGCGACAATGCACGAAGCTAACACCAACTCTAGAACTCGGGGCATGTGAGGATACCTCACTGGGCGCCCTGTCTGGTTGACGCGTTGGTTAGGTGCGTTGCCGTCGAAAGCGCCGATATGTGCCCACCAACGGAACAGAGAACGCCGCCAGCATCACGGTGTTCAGGATGGCGTTCTGCCAGAAACCAGACCACAGCGAGAACCCCGTGTCGGCTACGAACCAAGCGACGAGGGATGCGGCGATCATGTCCCAAGCGAGCGCATCCATCCGACGGAACGGACCGTAGAGCACGAAGAGCAGCAGAACAGCCCACCCAATCATAACCGCCCCCAGAACCCCGCCCATGAAGGCGGCGTAGGCGGCCGCATCCGGTTCGAGGGGCGAGAGCGCACGAGGCGAGAAGTAGAGCGACTCGAACGCACGCTGCATCGGGCCGGGGAGCAGTATGAGGGACAAGCCGAACGCAAGGACAGTGACCGCCGCGACCACCAGCCAGCGCCACCAGAAGGCCGTTTCGCGGTCCATGTCCCCCTCCAATCGCACCTAACGACCAAACTCAGGCGCCCGCCGGAGCTCCAGCGGAGGCGGGTCGGCTGCAGCGGGGGTTAGCCTGCTGTTGACTCATTTCAATCAAAATATACCAAACGACTGGTGGACATTGCCTCAGGGTTATCAATAGCAACCGCGGATTTCGTCACAGGCGTCCACGGCCGCAGATTAAGAGCCTCTAGAACGGGATTTCCTTTGTCGACCCACACCATGAGCAAGCTCGCCTTCTCTCGCCATCTCCACCGAATGGTCTCAAATAGATACTTTGCTGCTTGCATACCACCTGGAGCAAGCCATATCTTGCTCAACACCAATTCCTTAGCGATCCCATCAGAGGGCACCATTCGGAGAAAGGTGTTCAGAACGTAAAGTGCGCTCGGCATCTGACGAACATGAAGTGTTCTCAATCGATAAAGCTCAGACACCCCTGCACCAGCATGAATAGCACCCTCTGAATCAGTGACTACGAGGTAATGACGAAAGGGAGTGTCGAATGGAGTACTTGCGTACCAAGACGCCAGACTATCGGCGGTCTCGGGCTCATAGAAGTTGAAATCCCGGTAGAAGGAGTTCAATTGATCTGCCACCCGACCAAATTCGCCTGGCCCGATTGGATGAACCATAAATCTCGGAGTCGGTGTGGGGGGATTGGCCCGCGTCTTCGTCGGCACTATGACAATTCGGTCGCTGATGAATTGCTTCAGATACTTCCCGACCGTTCGTACAGAGCCAACGTTCCCCTGCTGTATCAAGGCCCAGATCACGCCTTCATCACCAAGGCGATTGCGCGAATGATCGACAAGCCATCCAACCAACGCGGAACCTACCCCCTGCCCGCGCAAACCTGGATGCACTACAAGGCTGTTGAGCAGAGCGTATGGCCGCAAACGACCCTCAAACTGACATTGCCCGAATCGGGTCAAACAAGCACCAACGAGACCATCATAATCGGGGCTCTCTGCTGCAACGCCGACGAAGTCGCCTTGCATTGCTCTGAGGGCCTCAAAAGCATCGATCTCGAAGTGGGAGGCGGTGCTGATTCGGCCAGTATCTGGGCTATCGTCCATCAACTTCCCCAATGCTTGACTGTCTTGCGGATATAGCTGACGCAAAGAGAACTGCGCTTTCATATCGACTAATGACCTCCATCAAAACGCTGCCAGGTCTTGGCCGAGTGATAGAACACTCGAAGGGACAATCGGTCCACCGGCAGGCTAAAGTCCCGGTTCAGGCGCGCGCGGCTTCATGCGCGTCGCCTGGAACCGGCTGTTAGGCACATTCCTACGGGCGGCCATACCATTGAAGTTTGACGCCCTTCGTCGCAAGCAGATCGTCCATCTTCGCCGTGAGGGCTCGAAAATCACTTCTCGACCCCATAGCGCGAAACTGCGCGACTAATGCCCGACGATCAGGCTCGGCGACGTGGGGCGCTGAAATGGCAAGATTTCGTTGAAAAACGCGCCATACGAGAACCGCTTCGTTTGCAATTTGAAAGCCTGAGCAAAGAAGACCGAACATCAGAAGAGACAACAGGAAGCCGCAGATCGCAAGAATTCGCAACCGCCACAGAAGTTTCCCGCGGATTTGCTCGCGTGATCCTGATCTCACGATACCTCGATACCATCCGTCTGCCTTTGACGAAAACCAGGGCATGAAGAATCCCATAGTCAGCATCCATGCCCCGACAAACAACGGTATCAGCGTCAACAGTATCAACAGAAGTAAGCCTGGTACCGGTGTTGGGTCTAGGGCGGCGGAGGTAAAAACAGCCGCATCAGCTTGTTGAGAAACTCGCGTGATGAACGACCCCACCTGCTGCAGTCCAGGTCGAAACAGGGTTTCCCAGATACCGCCACCGATTGCACCCAGTAGTAACGTCCCGAGAATTCCTAGGGTCCACCTCTTACTTAGACGCGCAAAGGATGACGCTTCACTTTCGACGGATTCTTTATTGTTGTCAACCATATATCCCCCATATCCCCCTACCGTCCTTCTAGATGCCTAACTCGTGTTTAGACCGACCAGCATAACCCCCCGCCTCTGTCAGCCTAACAAGACGGAGGCCGGAATCCCATCGCCCCCCTTCGCCCGCTCTGCCTGGATTCCTGCCATCCGGCGCCTCCCCCTACCAGGCGTCATGCTGCCTGGCCGGTCAGTCTAACATCCCAGGGGGTCAATCCCTGGCTACCCCTGCCTGCCTCAAGGCTGCATCCCGTCAATCGGGCTTCTGACCCCCTTCCCGCCGCGGTTCAGCACATGGGTATAGATCATCGTCGTCTTCACGTCCTTGTGCCCGAGCAACTCCTGGACCGTCCGGATGTCGTATCCGTCTTCCAGGAGGTGCGTGGCGAACGAATGACGGAACGTGTGGCACGAGGCCGGCTTGGTCAGCCCCGCCCGGCGCACCGCCTCCTTCACGGTCCGCTGGACGACCGACTCGTGCAGATGGTGCCTGTGGCGCACTCCGGTGTGGGAGTCGGCGCAGTGCGCAGACGCAGGGAAGACCCACTGCCACGCCCACTGGCGATCGGCGCCGGGGTACTTCCGGGTGAGGGCGTCAGGCAGCGGGACCCGGCCCAGGCCGCGCGCCAGGTCCTTCTCGTGCTGGGAGCGCACCTTCTCAAGGTGCGCCTGCAGCGGCGCCTTCGCGGTTACCGGCAGCATGGTCACCCGGTCCTTGCCGCCTTTGCCGTCGCGGATGGTGATCTCGTTGCGCTGGAAATCGAGGTCCTTGACCCTCAAGCGCAGGCACTCCAGCAGGCGCAGCCCGGAGCCGTACAACAGCGCGCATACCAGGCGCGGGATCCCGTCGAGGCCGCCCAACACCGCCCTGACCTCATCGCGGACCAGCACAACCGGCACGCGTCGAGGGCGCCTTGCCCGCACGACTCCTTCGACCCGGCCCAACGGACGATGCAGCACGCTATCGTATAGAAACAGCAGGGCCGCCAGGGCCTGGTTCTGCGTGGCGGCGGCCACGCGCCCGCTGACAGCCAGGTGGGTCAGGAACTCGTTAACCTCCCGCTCGCCCATCTCACCGGGGTCGCGACTTCCATGGAACTCAACGAACCGCTTGATCCAGGCCGCGTAGGCCTGTTCGGTCCTCTGGCTGTAGTGGCGGGCGCGGAGGTCCTGGCGAACCCGATCCAGGAGCCCGGACGGCCCAGGCAAGGGGTGAGGAACCGTCGGGTTAACCGGGGTGTCCTGCTCATGGCGACGATCTGGAGGCCGAAGCGTTGGGTCCACGTCAACAGAACCGCCTGCAAACAGCGCCAGCAGGCGCGCGAGGACGCCGTCCGTCCGGGACACCACCCAATACTTCCCCTCAGGATGCCAGCGGCGGCCGGGGATCGTCTTGATCTTGGCGACGTCTTCGGGGCTGAAGGGAAGGCGCACGACGAGCATGCCCGCCTCGCCGGGCTCGATCCGAATCGCACCCCGAGCCGCCCTACCTGCCGCGATAGACGACACCCTGATGCGTGATGTGGCAACTGCTCCGCGAATCGGGCCGCGGAGCGCCAATGCCGCCCCATCCACGCAGTCACCGTCCTTCAAGAACCCCATCGGCCGCGACGAGCGGCCTTTCAGGGGTACCGCCGACAGTGTCCATGCGCATCCGGGAAATCAAGAAGCCCGCTCCGATTGGAGCGGGCTTCCCCCCTGACAACCTCATAGTGGCAAGGAGTACCGCCGGTACCTGTCACAGAGACCGCGCCCCGTGACAGGCCCATTTCTCCCTAGAAAGGAGGTGATCCAGCCGCACGTTCCCGTACGGCTACCTTGTTACGACTTCACCCCAGTCACCAACCCCACCTTCGACGCCTCCCTCCCTTGCGGGTTAGGCCAGCGGCTTCGGGTGGAACCAGCTTCCATGGTGTGACGGGCGGTGTGTACAAGGCCCGGGAACGTATTCACCGCAGTGTGGCTGACCTGCGGTTACTAGCGATTCCGGCTTCACGCAGGCGAGTTGCAGCCTGCGATCCGAACTGAGACCGGGTTTGGGGATTAGCGCCTCCTCGCGGAGTGGCAACCTTCTGTCCCGGCCATTGTAGCATGTGTGTAGCCCAGGGCATAAGGGGCATGAGGACTTGACGTCATCCCCACCTTCCTCCGGCTCGTCGCCGGCAGTCTCCTTAGAGTGCCCGGCCAGACCGATGGCAACTAAAGATAAGGGTTGCGCTCGTTGCGGGACTTAACCCAACACCTCACGGCACGAGCTGACGACAACCATGCACCACCTGTGCCGGCCCCCGATTTTACGGGTCCCTTCCCTTTCAGGTCGGTACTTCCGGCATGTCAATCCCTGGTAAGGTTCTTCGCTTTGCATCGAAT